>JAGWNU010000016.1 GCA_028871175.1 Burkholderiaceae bacterium
GCGAGGGCAAGCACGGGGCGAAAAGCACCAAGCAGGCCATCGCCATCGGGCTATCCAAGGCACGGCGCGCAGGCGTCGGCGTCAAGCCGCCAGCAGAAGGCAAGGCGTCCGCCGCCACGCGCAAGAAGGCCGAGCGCGACATGAAAGCCGGCAGCAAGAAAGACAGCCACGCCAGCGCTAGCAAGGAATCCTCGAGCAAGCGCAGCAAGACCACCACGCGCACCTTGAAGCAGGAAGGCCGTGCCGCAGCCTCCAAATCATCGCTATCCCAGCAGACGCGCGGCGCGGCATCCAAGCGCTCGCATGCCGATCGCTCAGCGGCGGCCAAGAAGGGCGCTGCCACCAAGGGCGCGGCTGGCCGCTCGGCGGCAGCCAAAAAGGCGGCCCGGACACGGGCTGCGCACCACGCCAGGTAAATCTTTCCTGTTTCGCCTGAAGGCGGCCCGTCGGGTCGCCTTCTTCTTTGGGCGATGACCTGGCGAAAAAAATTTCGTTCTCCCGTGTCAGGAACGTGCATGGGCGTCGACCAAGCTGCACGGAACACGCTTGGCACGATGCCGCAGCGCAGCCGTACGGCAGGGCCATCGCCCCAGACCGTTCAACCACACCTGCTGAATCAAGGAGAACACAAATGAAACAACACGCCATGATCGCCGCCGCCCTGGGTAGCCTGCTCGCACTGGGCGCCCTGTCCACGCCGGTGCAAGCCGCCGATGCCGCAGGCAAGGAGAAATGCTTTGGCGTGGCCAAGGCCGGCCAGAACGATTGCGCCAGCCCGGGCAGCGCCCACGCCTGCGCCGGCCAATCGAAGATGGACAAGGATTCGACGTCGTGGAAGTTCGTGCCGGCCGGCACGTGCATGCAGATGGGCGGCTCATTGCAGGCGCCGGCCAAGTAAGGCCGCGTTCGACACTGGGGACACCGCCATGCAGACAACCCTACCAGCGTGCGCTGGCGCCGGCCTGCGCGCACCGTACTTTCCCGCCCTGCTGCACGGGCAGGCGCGCTTCGCGTGGGTGGAAGTGCACAGCGAGAACTATCTGTATGGCGGCCCGGCCCGCGCCGCGCTGCTGGCTGCCCGGGCACACCAGCCCGTCAGCCTGCATGGCGTGGGAATGGGGCTTGGCAATGCCGAGGGACTGGATGTCGAGCACGTGCGCGCCATCGCCGCGCTGGCCGACGCGATTGCCCCCGCGGCCATCTCCGAACACCTGTGCTTCAACCGCAGCGGGGCGCAGGTCGTCAACGATCTGTTGCCGCTGCCCTATTCCCGCGAGTCGTTCGACGTGGTCTGCGCCAACATCCAGCGTGCGCAAGACATCCTCAAGCGGCCGCTGCTGATCGAGAACATCGCCGCCTACATCGACTGCCGCACGCTGGTCGATGCCGATGAAGCCCTCTCCGAAGGCGCCTTCCTGACCGCGCTGGCGCGCCGCACCGGCTGCGGCATCCTGCTCGACCTCAACAACCTATACGTCAACAGCGTCAACCATGGCGTAACGGTCGAATCAGTGCTTGCCGACGTGGACCCCACCCAGGTTGGGGAGATCCACCTCGCGGGCTTCAGCGAGGAAGACGGCATGCTGATCGACACCCACAACGCGCCCGTGCATGCGCCCGTGTGGACGATTTACAGCGCGTGGATCGCCGCACACGGCCCGCGCCCCACACTCATCGAATGGGACGCGGATCTTCCCCCCGTGCACGTCCTGCTTGAGGAGGTCGAACGGGCCCAACGCGTCCTCGATCGTCACGGCTGCGCCGCGCTCGCGGAGGCCCGCCATGCAACTGCGTGATTGGCAAGCAGGACTGATCGGCGCGCTCACGACGCCCTCGATGATCGATGCGCCGCGTGGCGTGGCGGTCTATCACAACGCGCGCCTGGCCATCCTGCGCAATGCGTTGGCCGGTGCGTACCCCGTGTGCCGGGCGTTGGTCGGCGAAGCGTGCTTCGATGCGATCGTGCACGAGACCCTCGCCGTACAGCGCTCCACCTCGCCAAACCTCCATCGCTACGGTGACGCGGTACCCGATGTGATCGCGCATTCACCGCTGGCGAGCAGCGTGCCGTACCTGGCCGATGTGGCGCGGCTGGAATGGCGGGTGCACTGGGCACATTACGCGCCCGATGCAGACCCCGCGCTGCCGGATGCCACGACGCCAGGCGTCCTGCTCGCGCAGCCAACGCATGCCCTGCGCGCTGGTCTTGTTGATGGCGCATGGTGCCTCGCCTCGGCATGGCCCGTTGTATCGATCTGGCGCGCGCATCAGCCCGGCGCCTCCATCGCCCTGACCGACATCGACCTTGCCACCAGTGAAGCCGCCATCGTCACCGTGCGTGACCACCGCGTCGTCGTGCTCGACGTGGACGCGCACACGGCCGCCTTTCTGGAGGCCTGCGCAGGCACCGCATCGCTCGAAGCAGCACTCACACAAACGCTGGATCGCTGCGCGGACTTCAATCTCACCGCCAGCCTGACCAGCCTCCACCACGCAGGGCTGCTCAGGTTGTCCGCACACCCTGCATCCGACCCAGGAGATACACCATGAAACCCGCCGCCCTCGCCCGCCTGACGCATTTGCGCACCCTGATCGACCGTTTCACCGGCCCCCAGAGCGGCCTGTTCGCCGGTCTCCTGCTGGTGGCGCGTGCGTATCTCTTTTATGTGTTCTTCCGCTCCGGCCTGACAAAGCTGCACGACTGGGACACCACCGTGCTGCTCTTTGCCGAGGAATACAAGGTGCCATTGCTCCCGCCCATGCTCGCGGCGGCGATGGGGACGTTTGGCGAGCTCGTCTTTCCGTCGCTGATGCTGATCGGCATCCTGCCCCGGCTGGCGGCGGCCGGATTGTTCTTCGTCAATCTGGTGGCCGCACTGTCGTACTGGGCAAGCCTGTCGCCTTCAGCCATCGAGTTCCACTTTGTATGGGGCCTGCTGATCACCATCGTGGCGTCAGCGGGACCAGGCTGGCTGGCTGTGCAGACGCTCTGGCAGCGTCGGCGCACCCATGCGCCCAGCGCCAGCCATGTCTGCTGACGGGGGGGCGGCGTGGCACATCGCGTGTGCGCCCCGGCGGCGGGCTTATCATGGAGGTCCGTTGCCACTCTGATCAGGTGCATCGATGCGCTTTCCTCCGTTGTCTTTCGTGTCGCCGGCCGGAGCTGTGGCTGTGATCGGCGCGGCAGTCCTCCTCACGGCCTGCGCCCTGGGCGATGGCCCAAACAGTGCCGGCGCCCGCATGTCTGATGACTCGCTGCTGTCCTACCAGGTGAAGGCGGCGCTGGATCAGGACACGGCGCTCAACCCGCGCCAGATCCGCATCCATACGACGCCTGACGGCAAAGTCTCCCTGACCGGCTGGGTGGATACCCCGGAAATGGCCCGTCGCGCCGGTGAAGACGTCAAGCGCTTTGTGGACCCGGCGAAATTCGACAACCAGTTGCGTGTCCTCTCGCGCCAGCAGGTGCTGGGGGGCGGCCCGCTGATTCCATCAGGGTTGCCGCCCGCACCGGCCAGCGCCCCGGCGGCACGGTAAGCGACCGCGACAGCACCTCCACCCGCGTCACGCCAGACGCCAGCGTGCAGCCGCTCATCCTGCGCCCCTCCGGGCGCAACGGCGCCCGGAGGACTCCTCGTCCTGTCATATCCCTGTCGCAGAATGCCGCCGCGAAGCGGTTGTGCCAGTTGCCGCGCGCCCAACGGCTTGCTCACCCGTGAAAGGCGCTTGAAAGATCGTCCCGGTACAAACGCTCCCGTCTCAAGGGGAGTCTGCTGCAGTGAAACATTGGTGTGCCTTTCATCCACGGGCGTGGGCCGTGCTGTGTGCGGCCGCGTGCCTGTCGCCCAGTGCTGCCTGGGCAACGCCACCGGCGCCGGCTGCCGCCAGCATGCCGGTCGCGACCATGCCGCCGGTTGCCCCCGCGAAGCCGGGCGTGACGGGTCCGGGTTTCAACCTCGTTGAACTCCTGGAAGAGCTCCAGAGCAACAACCCTCAGCTGATTCAGGGGCGACACAACTACCTGTCGGCCAAATCGATCCCGCCGCAGCTGGCCGCCCCCAACAACCCGCAGGTTGGCTACATCTGGAACAGCATTCCCAAGGGCTTTCCACTGGCCGTGAACCGCGCGGGCGGCAGCCAGTACAACCTCACGCAGCAGATTCCGTTTCCGGGCAAGAAGACGCTGGCCGCGGAAATTGCCGATCGCCAGGCCGAATCGCTCAACGCGCAGAATGACGCGCTGTACCTGCAGCTTTACGCCCAGCTTTCCACGACGTACTACCAGGCCATCGCCCTGCAAAAGCAGATCGACGTGCAGAAGCTGGCCATCACGCGCCTGGAACAGGTCAAGCAGGTCGCCCGCGTGCGGTATGCCAACAATGCGGCAGCCTATGCCGATTTCCTCAACGCGCAGGTGATGCAGAGCAGCGCGCAGAACGACCTCTTTTCTGCACAACGCCAGTACGACAGCACGCTGCAGACGCTGAACACCCTGATCGGCAAGGACCCGAGCTTTCCGCTCGTGCTGCGCGCCGACGACGAATCCGTGCACCTGCCGGAAGAGCCCTTGCCGGAACTGGAAAACCAGGCGCTGCGCGAGCATCCGTCGATCAAGGCCTCGGCCGAGCTGATGGACGCGGCGCGCAAGAGCGTGGCGCTGGCGCGCAAGGCGTATCTGCCCGACTTCCAGGTCATCGCCACCGTCTCCACGGACAACCCGCCGTACGGCGTGCGTCCGAACAGCTACCAACTTGAACTGGACGTGATCATTCCATTCTGGTTCTTCACCAAGGAAAAATACGGCGTGAACCAGGCAGTGGAAAGCCAGATTGCCACCGAAGCCAATGATGTATCGGTGCGCCAGCAGACGCTGCTGGCCGTCGATACCGCCTACAACACGCTGCGCCAGACACTTGCCCAGCTCGACTTCAACAAGCAGCGGCAACTGCCGCAGGCGCTGGCGGCCTATCGCGTGACGATGACCAACTACGCCAGCAACAACGCCGATTTCAACGACCTGCTCACTGCCCAGGGCGCGCTCAAGAACGCCGAACTGTCGGTCGCCCAGGCTCAGGCCACGGCCTTGCAGGCCTATCACGCGCTGCTCGCGGCCACGGGTCGCTCGCCGGTTCAAGCTCAATAACATCATGAAGACGTTCTCTCCCGTTGTGGCAGTCATCGCCTTGGCCGCAGCCCTTGCTGTCGGTGTAGTGGTCGGACGCAAGTGGCCCGCCGCCGTGCCGGCCGAAACCGTGAAACCTGCTGCCACCGCATCCGCTCCTGCAGCCACGGCGCGCGCCAAGCCCGACTCCGTGGAAATTCCCGCCGGCGGCTTCGACCCGCAGCAGGTGAAGGTCGCGCAGGTCAGTCAGCTTTCCGTACCGGTGGAGCTGTCCACGCCCGGCAAGCTCGCCTACAACGCCGAGCGCACCAAGCTGGCATCGGCGCGCGTGGCTGGCCGGCTGGACCAGATCCTCCTGTTCGAAGGTGCGCAGGTGCGCGAGGGCCAGCCGATTGCGCAGCTCTACGCACCGGACTTCATCTCCGCGCAGAAGGAATACCTGCTGGCGCTGAATACCGCCCGCCAGCTCAAGGGCTCCAACATGAAGGATCTGCAGGACGACGCGGATGCCACCGTGCAATCCGCTGCCAGCCGCCTGCATGTGCTGGGCATGTCCGATGCCGATGTCGCGCAGGTTGCCAAGCGCGGCACGCCGGCCGAACACCTGACGCTGCGCGCGCCCATCTCTGGCACGATCGTCAAGCGCAACATGGACCCGGGCGCCTTCCTGAACGTGGGCGACTCGTTCATGAGCATCGTCGACACGCGTGTGCTGTGGTTCACGGGCAATGTTTATGAAAACGACATTGCCAGCGTGCGCATCGGCCAGCCGATCTCGCTGCATACCTCGGCGTATCCGGACCGCGAGTTCACCGGCCGCGTGAGCTTTATCGCCCCGAACATCGACCCGGCAACGCACACGTTGACCGTGCGCTGCGACGTGCCCAACACCGACGGCCTGCTGCGCCCCGAGATGTACGCCACGGCGCGCATCCAGACCGGCAGCGGCCAGGCCACGGTGGTGCCGAAGTCGGCGCTGGTGAAAGACCACGGCAGCTACTACGTGATCGTCCAGAGCGATGCCACGCACTTCAAGCGCGTGGAAGTGCACGGCAAGGACACCGGCACCGACGGTAACTTTGCTGTGACGGCCGGACTTGAGGCTTCGTCGCAGGTGGTCGTGCGCGGCGCCGCGCTGCTCAACGAGATGATCGTCAAGGCGGGGGCGTAGGCATGGGCTTCAACCCCATCGCGGGCATTCTCAAGCGGCGGCTGCTGATTGTCTTCCTGGCAATCGCGCTGCTGGTGGCGGGCGTGCTGTCGTTTCGCGAGCTGCCGCTGCAGGCGTATCCGGGCGTGGCACCGCTGTCGGTGCAGGCCATCACGCAGTGGCCAGGCCGCAGCACGACCGAAGTCGAACAGCAGATCACGATCCCGATCGAGAATGCGCTGGCCGGCGTGCCGGATGTGCAGTCGTTCCGCTCGGTATCACTGTTCGGGCTGTCGGTGGTCACGCTCAAGTTCAAGGAAGGCACCGACGGCTTCAAGGCGCGGCAGAATTTTGCGCAATACGTGGCGGCAGCCAATTTGCCGACCGGTGTGCAGCCGTCGCTGAGCCCGGACTCGGACGCCACCGGCGAGATCATGCGCTTTCGCCTCGTGGGCGACGGCGTCGACCTCACCACGCTCAAGAGCTACCAGGACTACGACATCACCAAGGAGCTGAAGCACGTGCAGGGCGTGGCCGATGTCAGCTCCTTCGGCGGCAAGGTGAAGGAGTATCACATCGTGCCGTCGCCGGCGAAGCTGCAGTCGTACGGCATCACGCTGTCGCAGCTCATCACGGCCATCGGCAACGCCAACAACAACACCGGCGGCAATCTGCTGCGCGACGGCGAGCAACAGTTCGTCGTGCGCGGCGTGGGCCTACTGCAGACGGTGGACGACATCCGCAACGTGGTGGTAGCCGCCAACAACGGCGTGCCGGTGCGTGTGCGCGACATTGCCGAGGTGGAAATCGGCAACGTGCAGCGCCTGGGCCAGGTGCAATACAACGACCAGCCCGACGTGGTCGAGGGCATCGTGCTGCTCAAGCGCGACGCCAATGCCAGCGAGGTGCTGGCCAAGGTGCGCGAAAAGGTCACGGAGCTGAACAACGGCATCTTGCCCAAGAGCGTTCAGATCAAGCCGTTCTACGATCGCCAGGTGCTGCTCGACATCACCATGGGCACGGTCGAACACACGCTGGTGGTGGGCATCTCGCTGGTGCTGGCGGTGCTGTTCGTCTTCCTGGGCAATTTCCGTGCGGCGGCCGTGGTGGCGGCGGTGATTCCGCTGGCGCTGTGCGTGTCGTTCATCAGCATGGAGCACTTCCATGTGCCGGCCAATTTGATCTCGCTTGGGGCGATCGACTTTGGGGTGATTGTCGATGCGGCCGTGATCGTGATGGAAAACATCATGCGGCACCTGGAAGAAGGTGCCGAGAAGCTGGACGACGCCATCGTCAAGGCGACCAGCGAAGTGCAGCGCGCGATGATTTTCTCCACGGGCATCATCATCGTGGCGTATTCGCCGCTGTTCTTCATCGGTGGCGTGGAAGGCATCATCTTCAAGCCGATGGCCTTCACGATGGGCTTTGCGCTGCTGGCCTCCATCGTGCTGAGCCTGACCTTCGTGCCGGCCACCACGTCGTTCGTCTTCGGCAAGACGCTGCATCCGCATTCGCCGGCGTTCATCACCGCCATCCTGCGCTGGTACAAGCCGGTTCTGCGCAAGCTGATCGCACGCCCGATGACGGTGTTTGCCACCGCCATCACAGCGCTCGTTCTGACGCTGTATAGCGCCACCTTCCTCGGTACGGAATTCCTCCCTACGCTGGAAGAAAATAACCTGTGGCTGCGCATTACGTTGCCCAACACGGTCGACCTCGATTACTCGGCTTCCGTGGCAAACGACCTGCGCGCGTACTTCGTCAAGCAGCCGGAGATCAACCAGGTTTCGGTGCAGATCGGCCGCCCCGATGACGGCACCGACTCCACCGGCGTGTTCAACCAGGAATACGGCCTGTACTTCGCGCCGCCCGACCAATGGCCCGCCGGCATGACGAAGGCGAAGCTGGTCGAGCGGCTTTCCAAGCGTCTCGAGAAGATTCCCGGTATCGAATACAACTTCTCGCAATACATCCAGGACAACGTGGATGAAGCGCTCTCGGGCGTGAAAGGCGAGAACTCGGTCAAGCTGTTCGGCAATGACCTGAATGTGCTCGAAGCCAAGGCCAACGAAATCCAGACGCAGCTCAAGAAGGTGCCGGGGCTGGTGGACGTGGGCATCTTCCGCGAACTGGGCCAGCCGACGCTGAACGTTTCGATCGACCGCCAGGCCGCTGCGCGCTTCAACATCAACGTGAGCGATGTGCAGAACCTCGTGCAGTACGCCATTGGCGGCGCGCCGGTCACGCAGATCCTGGAGGGCGAGAAATCGTTCGGCCTGGCGGTGCGCCTGAACCAGCAGGCACGTGCGTCGTACGACGCCATCCGAGAGCTGCTGATCGATACGCCCGATGGCCAGCACATTCCGCTCTCGATGATCGCCAAGGTGGAAATGACCGATGGCCCGTTCTTCATCTACCGCGAACTCGGCAAGCGCTATATCGCCATCAAGTTCGGCGTGCGCGGCCGTGATCTGGGCAGCGCCGTGGACGAGGCGCAGCGTGTGGTGGGCGACAGCGTGCAACTGCCCGAGGGCTACACCGTCAAGTGGGACGGCCAGTTCAATGAGATGAAGGTCGCCCAGGGCAAGCTGATGGTGATCGTGCCGTTGACGATTCTCGTGATCTTCCTGCTGCTGTACAGCACGTTCGGCAACTTCAAGGACGCGCTGATGGTGGTGCTGAATGTGCCCTTTGCTGCCATCGGCGGGCTGCTGGCGCTGCATATCGCGCATGAGACGCTGTCGATCTCGGCGGGCATCGGCTTCCTGTCGCTGTTCGGCATCGCCATCCAGGACGGGGTGATCCTGATCTCGTATGTCAACCGCCTGGCGCAGTCCGAGAACGTGCGGGAGGCCACGGTGGAAGGCGCCGCGCTGCGGCTGCGGCCGGTGATCATGACCGCCATGCTGGCAGGCCTCGGCCTGCTGCCGGCGGCGCTGTCGCACAGCATCGGCTCGGAAGCGCAGCGGCCCCTTGCGCTCGTGATCGTCGGCGGCATGGTGACGACGACAATCCTCACGCTGCTCGTGCTGCCCGTGGTATTCACCTGGGCGCACCGACATCGCGCCACCCCGCCGCGCGAACCCGACGTGACACCGACGGCTGCCATGCTGCCCTGACCGGTATCGTCACACGCGGAAGTGCCGGGCGCCGCCCTCCTTGTGGGGTGCGCCCGCCTCCGCGTCGGATGGGCGGCAAATTCGGACCAATCTCATGGCTGCCTGCGCGCCCGGCGTGCACAGTGCAAATCCTATTCGATTGCACGCCCGCCGCCATGCAGCCCCACCCAAGCTCCCTCGCCGATATTGCCGCCCAGCTCCCGCCGCAAGTGGTCGCCACGCTGACCGAACTGTTCAGCGACGACCTCGCGCAATGGAGCTTCATCATCAACCTGTTCTTTGAAACGATGGAGCAGGATCTCGTCAGCCTGGACAAGGCGATCCGCGCCAAGGACGACAGGCTGGTCATTGAGGCGGCGCACCGCATCGCCGGCTCCGCCCGCATGCTCGGGCACCTGCTGATCGGGGATGCCGCGCGCGCCATTGAACGCCTCGCACAGACCGTCAGTTCGGACGACGCGCGCGGGGCACACATGCAGGCGGCGCTCGACCGCCTGCTTTCCCTGGCCGAAAGCTTCCGCGTGCAGGCAAGCCGCTGCGCGTGGTCCGACGCGCCAGCTGCGGGTTAGACCGGCCACCCCCCTTTATGTTGGAAAACACATAAACCCGACCATTCGGTCGCGTGCTGCGTGATCCTCAATACAACGGCCCTTTACAACTATTGATGTAGGGCAGGAGCCCCCTCTATCTTTGCGGGCAACGTCGGCGCACTGCATCTGTTGCCGGCAGGCACGCCCCGGCAACGAACGGCGCGGCCACACCTCGACACTTCTCGCAACACGGGCACTCAACTTATCCGGGGGGATTCGATGTCCGACGCTGTCCTGCATCCATTCTTTTCGCGCGAGCGCACCATCGCCGCCGTTGGCTTCAACCGGTGGCTGGTTCCGCCCGCCGCCCTGGCCATCCATCTATGCATCGGCATGGCGTATGGCTTTTCCGTCTTCTGGCTGCCGCTGGGCCGCGCGCTGGGCATCACCAAGCCGTTGACCTGCGGCGCCGATGTCTCGCTGATGACGGAACTCTTCACCACCACGTGCGACTGGCGAGTCTCCAGCCTCGGCTGGATGTTCACGCTGTTCTTCGTATTCCTTGGTGCATCAGCCGCGTTGTGGGGCGGCTGGCTGGAACGTGTCGGCCCTCGCAAGGCCGGAGTGGTGGCGGCGATCTGCTGGTGCGGAGGACTGCTGCTGTCCGCGCTCGGTATTCAGATGCACCAGTTGTGGCTCCTCTGGGTCGGCTCGGGCGTGATCGGCGGCGTCGGCCTCGGGCTGGGCTATATTTCGCCGGTATCCACCCTGATCAAGTGGTTTCCGGACAAGCGCGGCATGGCCACCGGCATGGCCATCATGGGCTTCGGCGGCGGTGCGATGATCGGCGCCCCGCTCGCAGACCGTCTGATGAAACTGTTTGCCACGCCGGAATCGGTGGGCGTGTCCCAGACGTTCATCGTGCTGGCGGCCATCTACTTTGTGTTCATGATGGCCGGCGCCCTCGGCTACCGCGTACCGCCCACGGGCTGGAAGCCGGCAGGCTGGACGCCCTCGCCCGCCAAGACTAAGGACACGATGGTCACGCACCGCCATGTCCACGTGAACGAGGCCCTGAAGACGCCGCAGTTCTGGTTGATCTGGGCCGTGCTGTGCCTGAACGTGTCGGCCGGCATCGGCGTGCTGGGCATGGCTTCGCCGCTGCTGCAAGAAGTGTTTGGCGGCAAACTGCTGGGCGTGACGACCGCCTTTTCGGAACTCAGCGCCGCGCAAAAGGGCCAGATCGCGGCCATCGCTGCGGGCTTCACGGGCCTGCTTAGCCTGTTCAACATCGGCGGCCGCTTCTTCTGGGCGTCGCTGTCGGACCGCCTGGGCCGCAAGATGACCTACGCGGTCTTCTTCGTGCTCGGCTTCGTGCTGTACGCATCGATCCCGTGGACGTCGCACACCGGCAATATCGCGCTGTTCGCGCTGGCCTTCTGCGTGATCCTGTCGATGTACGGCGGCGGCTTTTCCACCGTGCCGGCCTACCTGGCCGACATGTTCGGCACGCAGATGGTGGGCGCCATCCACGGACGCCTGCTGACCGCATGGTCGACCGCCGGCATCCTCGGCCCCGTGCTGGTGAACTACCTGCGCGAATACCAGATCGCCCACGGCGTGGAGCGCGCTGCGGTCTACGACATCACGATGATGATCCTGGCCGGCCTTCTGATCCTGGGCTTCATCTGCAACCTGCTGGTACGCCCGGTTGACCCGAAGCACTTCATGACCGAGGCGCAACTCGAAGAGCAGCGTCATGCGGCGGCAGCCAACAGCCCGACACCGGCGGCGGTCGCTCCGGAAACGTCGCTGGAATGGAAGGCACACCCGGGTTCGGCCGTGGCCGTCGTGCTTGCCTGGACCGCCGTCGGCCTGCCACTTGGCTGGGGCGTTTGGATTACACTCCAAAAAGCCGCCGTTCTGTTCTCCTGACACCTGATTCAAAGCCGCCCCGCCACCCATGAAGCACCAGAAGATCGAGTTCTATCGTCACCCGGCCGGTGGCTGGGGCGCGCTGAAGAGCGTTGTGCATCAACTGCTGTCGCAGGGCATCGCGGCCAAAGGGGCCAAGACGATGCTGTCGGCCAACCAGCCTGACGGCTTCGACTGCCCGGGCTGCGCGTGGCCCGATCGGGATCACGCCTCCACCTTCGAGTTCTGCGAAAACGGCGTCAAGGCGGTGGCTGCCGAAGCGACATCTCGCCGCACCACGCCCGAGTTCTTCGCACAGCACACCGTGCGCGAACTGGCCGAGTGGTCCGACTACGCGCTCGAAGACCAGGGGCGCCTGACGCACCCGATGGTCTACGACGCGGCCAGCGACAAGTACGTCCCGATCGAATGGGATGCCGCCTTCGCGCTGATCGCACGGCACCTGCGTGCGCTGCCCGATCCGAACCAGGCGATCTTCTACACCTCAGGCCGCACCAGCAATGAAGCGGCCTTCCTCTACCAGTTGTTCGTGCGTGCTTACGGCACGAACAACTTCCCCGACTGCTCCAATATGTGCCACGAGCCTTCCGGCACGGGCATGCGGGCCAGCATCGGCGTCGGCAAGGGCACCGTCACGCTCGACGATTTCACCAAGGCCGACGCGATCTTCATCTTCGGGCAGAACCCGGGGACGAATCACCCGCGCATGCTGGGCGAATTGCGAGAGGCATCGAAGCGCGGAGCCAAGATTGTTTCGTTCAACCCGCTGCGCGAGCGCGGGCTAGAGCGCTTTGCCGATCCGCAAAGCAAGATCGAGATGCTGACGCTGGGCTCCACGCGCATCAGCACCGAATACCACCAGGTGCGCATCGGCGGCGATCTGGCCACCGTCAAGGGCATCATCAAACACGTGATCGAGCGTGACGACGTGGCCCGCAGCCGCGGCGAGCCCGCCATCATCGACCACGCCTTCATCGCCCAGCACACCGGTGGCTACGACGCCTTCGCCGCCGACGTGCGCGCCGAATCGTGGGCCACCATCGAAGCCGAATCGGGCCTGCCGGAACACGAAATCCGCCAAGCCGGCGATACGTACATCCAGGCCGGCAACGTCATTGCCTGCTGGGGCATGGGCATCACGCAACACAAGCATTCGGTCGCGACGATCCAGATGATCGTCAACCTGCTGCTCCTGCGTGGCAACATCGGGCGCCCGGGTGCCGGTGCGTGCCCGGTGCGCGGTCACAGCAACGTGCAGGGCGATCGCACGATGGGCATCTACGAGAAGCCCGCCCCTGCGTTCCTGGATCGGCTGGAACAGGTCTTCGGCATTCCAGTACCGCGCGAACACGGTTATGACACCGTCGGCGCCATCGAGGCCATGCAGCAAGGCGCGGCGCGCGTGTTCTTTGCCATGGGCGGCAACTTCGCAGCAGCCACGCCGGACACGGCTGCCACGTGGGCGGGCCTGCGCCAGTGCGACCTGACCGTGCACGTGACGACCAAGCTCAACCGCAGCCACATCGTGCACGGCAAGGCGGCACTGATCCTGCCGTGCCTGGGCCGAACCGAAGTCGACCAGCAAGCCGGCGGCACGCAAGGCGTGACGGTGGAAGACTCGATGAGCATGGTGCACATGTCGGCGGGCATCAATCCGCCGGCGTCGCCGCATCTGCTGTCGGAGCCGGCCATCGTGGCACGGCTGGCCGAGGCGACGCTGCCTGAAAGCACCATCCCGTGGCGCTGGCTGGTCGAAGATTACGACCGCATCCGCGAACGCATCGAAGCCGTGTTCGACGACTTTGCCGGCTTCAACGAAAAGATTCGCGTGCCGGGCGGCTTCCGCCTGCGCAACACCGCATCTGAACGTGTCTGGAACACGCCGTCGGGCAAGGCGGAATTCCACGCGCACGCCGTGCCGACCGACACGCCGATCCACCGCGCCCGCGAGCGCCATGCCGATGCGACGGTCTTTACGCTCGCCACGGTGCGCTCGCACGATCAATACAACACCACCATCTACGGCATGGATGACCGGTACCGGGGCGTGTTCGGCCAGCGGCGAGTGGTCTTCATCAACCAGGAAGACCTCCACACCATCCGCATGAAAGACGGTGAGTGGGTCGACATGGTGACGCTGTCCGAGGACGGCACCACGCGCCGCGCCGATGGCTTCCGCCTCGTGGCATACGACATTCCGCGTGGCTGCCTTGCAGCCTATTACCCGGAGACGAATCCGCTGGTGCCGCTGTCGTCCGTGGCCGACGAGGCCCGCACGCCGACGTCCAAGTCGATTCCGGTGATGCTGGTCCCGAGCCAGGCCGAACGCCCCGTCGATGCCACCACGGCCGCCGCAGCCGAAGCCTGATGTCGACCACTCCGGCGTGGACAGCGCTGCAACTGGCGCTATTGGCAGCCCTGCGCGAAACGGACCCCGGCAAGCCGGTGTCCCTGCCGTGGCTGACCAAGCGCGCCGGCGAGCGCGCCAGCACGGTACTGCGCGCCCTGCATCCGCTGGCTGATGCCGGCCTGCTGCGCGTCACGATGGATGACGCGCGCTGGCTGATCGTGCTGCTCGACGCCGGCCGCGCCCTTCCTGATCTTGCTGCATGACCATCCTCACCCGTCACCCCGCCGGCCTGCCCGTCCTTTCCACGAACGCCACGCGTCGTACGCGGACCGGCACGCAAGAAGAAGCGACCACCGCCGTTGCCGACGAGGCACCCGTGGCACTCGTCTTCAACGGCATCACGCACGCGGTGATGATGGCCTCGCCGGCTGATCTCGAAGATTTTGCGTTGGGCTTTGCGCTCTCCGAGGGCATCATTGACAGCCGCGCAGATTGGCGAGGCGTTGATGTGGAGATGCATCCGCACGGTATCGAGATCCACGCCGACATTGCCTCGCGCTGCTTCGCGCGCCTGAAGGAGCGCCGCCGCGCGCTGGCCGGCCCCACCGGCTGCGGTTTGTGCGGGATTGAAAGCCTGCAGACGTTCGAAGCCGCACCGATCCCGCTTGTGCGTCCCGCATGGGTCGACGCCATCACCGACGCGCAGGTGCTCGACGCCATGCAGGCGCTGAGCGAGCATCAACCAGCCAATGCACTGACCGGAGGTCTGCACGCTGCCGGCTGGCTCCCGGCAGATGGCCAGGCGCCGCTGCATGTGCTGGAAGACGTCGGCCGCCACAATGCGCTGGACAAGCTGATCGGTCGCCTGGCGCGCCTCGGCCATCGCCCTGCCGATGGCATGGTCGTCATGACCAGCCGTGCAAGCTTCGAGCTTGCGCGCAAATGCGTGCATGTGGGTGTGCCGCTGCTGGCGACGATCTCCGCCCCCTCTTCACTGGCGGTTTCCCACGCCAAAGCGGGGCGCCTCACCTTGCTGGCCTTCTGTCGTGGCGACACGGTGACCCGTTTCGCCTGAGCACCGCCGCTAGATTTCAACCTTGCTTCCAAGCTCGACCAGCCGGTTGGCTGGAATACGAAAGAAGTCGGACGGCTTCGCGCTGTTGTGCTGCATCCATGCGAACAGTGACTCGCGCCACATTGCCATACCAGGCAGCGGCGACGGAACCACCGTGGCACGCGTGATGAAGAACGACGTCTCCATGTCTTCAAAGACAATGCCGAGACGCTCACCGACGTTCTTGACGATCTCATCCACCGCTGGGGTTTCCTTGAAGCCGAAATCGACCACGGCTGCGTAAATGTCCTGGCCGATGGTCTTGATGACCAGCCGCTTGGCCGGCTCGACATAAGGCACGGCCAGCGTCCGGAAATGGACGAACAGCACGCGCTTGTGCAGCACATGGTTGTGCTTGAGGTTATGCAGCAGCGCCAGCGGCACGAAGTCCATGCTGGGCGTGAGATAGACGGCCGTGCCATCCACGCGGTACGGCGGATGCCGCAGCAGTCCTTCCATGAACGGCTCGAGCGGGATGCCCCCTTCGACGTTACGCGCCTTCAGCAGTTGCGTGCCGGTGTGCCACGTCACCATCAGGAAAAAGATCAGACCGCCCAGCAATAACGGGAACCACCCGCCCGCCGCGATCTTGAGCAGATTGGCCGCGAAGAACGACAGGTCGACTGCCAGAAACACCGCTCCGAGCGTTACCACCACCGGCAGGCCCCACCTCCACGTGTTGCGCATCACCACGGTCACCAGGCAGGTCGTCAGCACCATCGTCGTTGTCACGGCAATGCCATAGGCCGCGGCCAGATTATCGGATTTGCCGAACGCCAGGACCACCGCCACCACGAGCAGCAACAGCACGTAATTGACCACGGGCACATAGATCTGGCCGATCTCGACATCGGAGGTGTACAGGATCTTCATACGGGGCGCATAGCCCAGATGCACGGCCTGGGCCGTCATCGAGAATGCACCCGAGATGACGGCCTGCGATGCAATCACGGTGGCCGCTGTCGCCAGCACCACCATGGGCCCGACGGCCCAGTTGGGCATCAGCAGGAAGAAGGGATTCTGCACGGCGGTCGGCTCGCGCAGCAGCAAGGCGCCCTGCCCGAAATAGTTCAGCAGCAGGCACGGCATGGCAATGTAGAACCACGCGAAACGGATAGGCCGGGCCCCGAAGTGACCCATGTCGGCATACAGTGCCTCGGCACCCGTCAGCGCCAGGAATACCGAGCCGAACACGATGAACGCCTGCACGGTATGACGGAAGCCGAACTCGAGCGCATAGACCGGGTTGAGCGCCACCAATACCTGCGGGGCCTTCGCCAGCGACACCAACCCAAGCAGGCCGAGGAGGGCAAACCAGATCAGCATCACCGGGCCGAACAGGCGCCCGACCACGTGCGTGCCCTGCTTCTGCAACAGGAACAGACCGATCAGCACGGTCAGGGCCAGCGGCAGCACCCACGACTGCAACGCAGGCGCCATGATCTCCATGCCTTCGATCGCGGAAAGCACCGAGATGGCCGGCGTGATGACCGCATCGCCATAGAACATGGCGGCGCCTAGCAAGCCAAGCAGCATGAGCGTGCGGGTGAAGCGGGCTTTTCCGCTGCTGGCACGCATGGCCAGCGCCGTGAGCGCAAGGATGCCGCCTTCGCCATTGTTGTCGGCGCGCATGACGAACACGACGTACTTGATCGACACGACCAGTGTCATCGCCCAGAACAGCATCGAGAGGACGCCAAAGACCGTCTGGTCGGAGAACGGCACCCCGTGCTCGGGATTGAAGCACTCCTTCAGTGCGTACAGCGGGCTGGTGCCGATATCTCCGAAGACCACGCCGATTGCGCCCACCATGGTGGCCATCAACGCGGGTTTTTTTGTGATTGTGCTGGCTACGGCTGTCGACATGGTTGGCTGCAACTGAAACGACGGGACCACACGCAATATCCGTGCGCCATGTGAAGCAAAACCAAAGCCCGGAGGGCCGTTGGAGTGGCTCAGACGCCACTGAAGCTTAGGTGAAAACGCTCAGGTTTGCGCGGGGGTTTGCACGGATGGCGAGAACGCTCCGCCCCTGAATCAGCCTGCTGGCATCGCCTATGCTTGATCTAGCTCTGGATGTTAAAAAAACAGGCTTTGACGGGGAGACGCGCCAAGCATATATTCAGCAAACGATCGTTTGGCTGGTTTGGCGGGGTCTGCCTGCTGTGTTTCTCGGCCGGCAGTCGATCGATTTCTCAACTTCACGAATCAAAAATCATGGCTACTGGTACCGTCAAGTGGTTCAACGACGCAAAGGGTTTCGGTTTCATTACCCCGGATGATGGCGGCGAGGACCTGTTCGCACATTTCTCGGCGATCACCATGCAGGGTTTCAAAACCCTGAAGGAAGGTCAACGGGTGTCGTTTGAAGTCACGCAAGGCCCGAAGGGCAAGCAAGCCTCGAATATCCAGGCGGCTTAATCCGAAGGCCGGGGCACAGGCTACGCCAAGATCGTCAAAGCGATTGAAGGACGGCGCGCCAACCTTCCGGGCAGGAGGCGCGCCGGTCGAAAGCCCCGTAAGAATCAGGTTGTAAGGGTTGTTCAGTACGTGTTTGCCATCAAGCGGTCGAAGGGTTGCCGGAAGCGGCGCCCCGGTTTGACGAAACCCCTCTCGGGAGAATGCCATGGCCAGCCGAATTGAAGATCAAGCCGTTCAATATGATCCGCCCGCCGGGGCAGCTGCAGAAATGCATGCTGCCCCGCGTTTTATCCGGGATTCGGAAATCCAGTTTCCCCGCTCGCTCACACTGCACGAGGGCCAGCGCGTCAGCTTTGATGTGGAGATCGGGCCGGACGGCGAGCTGATCGCCGTGAATATCAGGCCCCTATGACGCGCAGTTTTGAACTTCGCGTGTGCAACGACAAAGGGAGGCATAGCCTCCCTTTGTCTTGGATGAAGCATCCGATTACTTGGCCGTCGGCATGACGAATTCAGCGCCCTTGCCGATCGAATCCGGCCAGCGTTGCATCACGCTCTTGTAACGCGTGTAGAAACGCACACCCTCTTCGCCGTAGGCATGGTGGTCGCCAAACAGGGACCGCTTCCAACCGCCAAAGCTGTGCCACGCCATCGGCACCGGAATCGGCACGTTGATGCCGACCATGCCCACCTGGATCTGCCGCGCGAATGCTCGCGCCACGCCGCCATCGCTGGTGAAGCACGAGACGCCGTTCCCGTATTCGTGCGCGTTGATCAGCTCGACTGCCTCGGCAAAATCGCGCACGCGCACGACCGACAGGACCGGACCGAAGATCTCTTCCTTGTAGATCGTCATGTCAGGCTTGACGTGGTCGAACAGCGTGCCGCCCGTGAAGAAGCCTTCCGTATGCCCCTCGACAGTATGGCCGCGACCATCCACGACCAGCTTGGCGCCCTCTTCCACACCCTTGGCGATATAGCCTTCCACCTTGGCCTTGTGTGCCGCGGTGACGAGCGGGCCCATTTCACTGTCGGCTTCCATGCCGTTGCCGATCTTGAGCGCCTTGGCGCGCTCGGTCAGGCGCGGCACGAGCTTGTCGGCCACGTCGCCGACGGCCACGGCCACGGAGATGGCCATGCAGCGCTCGCCAGCCGAGCCGTAACCGGCACCGATCAGTGCATCGACCGCCTGGTCAAGGTCGGCATCGGGCATGACGACGAGGTGATTCTTCGCGCCGCCCAGGGCCTGCACGCGCTTGCCGCGCTTCGTGCCTTCCGTGTAGATGTACTCGGCAATCGGCGTACTGCCGACAAACGACAGGGCCTGCACATCCGGGTGGGCCAGGAGTGCATCCACCGCGTCCTTGCCGCCCTGCACGACATTGAATACGCCGTCGGGCAAGCCGGCCTGCTTGAGCAGAGCGGCAATCATCAGGCTGGGGCTCGGGTCGCGTTCGCTTGGCTTGAGGATGAAGGCGTTGCCGCAGGCGAGTGCAACGGGCGCCATCCACATCGGCACCATGAAGGGGAAGTTGAACGGCGTGATGCCGGCCACCACGCCCAGCGGCTGGCGCAGGTTCCAGTTGTCGATGCCACCGCCGATGTTGTCGGTGAACTCGGTCTTGAGCAGGTTCGGAATGCCGCAGGCAAACTCGACCACTTCGATGCCGCGCGTAACTTCACCCTTGGCATCGGAGAACACCTTGCCGTGCTCGCGCGTGATGGCGGCGGCCAGAGCGTCCTGGTTCAGGTCGAGCAACTCCTTGAACTTGAACAGGATGCGCGAGCGCTTGAGCGGCGAGGTTTCTGCCCAGGCCGGCGCCACGGCGCGCGCGGCTGCCACGGCAGCCTCCACCTCGGCCGAGCCACCCAGCAGCACCTGGGCACTCACGGCGCCCGTGGCAGGGTTGAAGACATCGGCACTGCGCGTGCCGCTGCCGGCATGGCGCTGGCCACCAATGTAGTGGCTGACCACGGACTCGGTTACGGCGGGATCAATCGGTCGATTCATCTCAAGCTACCTCTTGCAGAACAGTTCGAACGGTATCAAAAATGCGGGCGATCTGCGCCTCTTCAATGATGAGAGGCGGCGAGAACGCCAGAATATCGCCGGTGTAGCGCACGAGCACGCCACGCTCCAGGCATTTCAGGAAAACTTCGTAGGCGCGCGCCCCCACCGCCCCCGGGCGCGACTCCAGCTCGATGCCGGCGACCAGGCCCAGGTTGCGGATGTCCTTCACGTGCGGCGCACCCTTGACCGCATGGGCTGCTGCCTCGAATACCGGCGACAGCGAACGGGCGCGCTCGAACAAGCCTTCGCTGCGATACAGATCGAGCGCCGCCACCGCGGCCGCCGCTGCCAGCGGGTGTGCCGAGTACGTGTAGCCGTGGAACAGCTCGATCGCACCCGGGGCACCGGCTTCGACGATGGTGTCGTGCACCGACTGTCGCGCAGCCACGGCGCCCATTGGCACTGCGGCATTGTTGATGCCCTTGGCCATCGTCAGCAGATCGGGCGTCACACCGAAGTATTCCGCCGCAGTGGCCGCGCCGAGGCGACCGAAACCGGTGATCACCTCGTCAAAGATCAGCAGGATGCCGTATTTGTCGCACAGTGCACGCAGGCGCTGCAGATAACCCTTGGGTGGCACGAGCACGCCCGTGGAGCCCGCCAGCGGCTCGACGATGACGGCGGCAATGGTCGACGCGTCATGCAGCGCGACGATGCGTTCCAGCTCATCTGCCAGATGCTCGCCCCACGCGGGCTGACCCTTGGAGAAGGCGTTGTGCTCGGGTGCGTGGGTGTGCGGCAGGTGGTCTACGCCGGGAATGAGGTTCGCCGAAAACGCCTTGCGGTTCGGCGAGATGCCGCCCACCGAGATACCGCCGAACCCCACGCCGTGGTAGCCCCGCTCGCGTCCGATCAGACGCGTGCGCTGGCCTTCCCCGCGGGCGCGGTGGTATGCCAGTGCAATCTTCAGTGCCGTATCCACCGCTTCCGAACCGGAGTTCGCGAAGAAGATGCGGTTCAGGCCCTCGGGCATGATTTCGGCCACTTTCTCGGCAGCACGAAACGCCATCGGGTGGCCCATCTGGAAGGTGGGCGCGTAATCGAGCGTGCTGGCCTGCGTGGTGATGGCGTCGACGATCTCCTTGCGGCTGTGGCCGGCATTCACACACCAGAGGCCCGCCGTGCCGTCGAGCACTTCGCGGCCGTCGGCATCGCGGTAGTACATGCCCTGGGCCGATACCAGCAGACGCGGCGCTGCCTTGTACTGGCGATTGGCCGTAAAGGGCATCCAGAAATAGGACAGATCGGAGGTTTCCAGCGGGTGCGGTGCGGGTTTCATCGGCGTCTCCGGAAATAAAACGGGCTGGCATGCCAGCAATTCGAGCAAACTGTACAGAGTCGAACGCAGCCCGGACATGCACAGATGGCGTATCCATCAGAAACTGTATAGGTACCGCCATCGCCTTCACGTCGCATTGCAACATGCAACTCCAACTCGATCCTCATCATCCACAGCGTACGTTGGTCGACCAGATCGTCCAAGGCATTCGTGCAGCCGTGGACGACCATCGTCTGCTGCCGGGCACCCGCCTGCCTTCGGTGCGCAAGCTTGCCCAGGCACACGACGTCAGCACCTTCACGGTGGCCGAGGCCTATACCCGACTGGCAGCGTTGGGAGCCATCGTGGCGCGGCCCCGCTCGGGCTATCTGGTCGCAGCCCGCGCCCCGGCCCAACCCGCAGCCGTAGCCCCGCGCTGGGAGCCGCCGAAGCTGAACGCCGCGTGGCTGCTTTCGGATGTCTTTGCCGATCGGTCGATCGCCATCAAGCCCGGTTGCGGCTGGCTGCCCAACGATTGGCTGGACGAGCGCGGCGTGCAGGAAGCGATGCGTGCTGTGAGCCGCGTATCCGCGCTGCGCGTCGCGGGTTACGGACACCCCTGGGGCTATGCGCCGCTGGGCGAATACGTGGCTCAGTCACTCTCGCTGCGCGGGCTGCCGGTCGAACGCTCGCAGGTACTGCTGACCAGCGGAGCCACGCAGGCACTCGACCTGATCGTACGCACGCTGTTCAAGGCGGGCGACGTGGTCGCCGTGGACGATCCCGGCTACTGCAACGTCCTGCAGGTGCTGAAGCTGGCCGGGCTGCGCGTGGTCGGCGTGCCTCGCACGCCGGACGGACTCGACACCGCCGCCCTGGAAATCATTCTGCGCACGGATGAGGCCGACCGTCCGCGCGCGCTGTTCACCAGCTCCGTCCTGCAGAACCCGACGGGCTCCTCGATGACCGCGCAGAACGCCTACCGCGTGCTGCAACTGGCCGAACAGCACGGCCTGTGGATCGTCGAAGATGACCTGCACCGCGAACTCGCAGACCCCGCCGCGCCCATGCTGGCCGCACTCGACGGCCTGCGGCGCACGTTATACGTCAGCGGATTCTCGAAGACGATTTCGCCATCGTTACGCGCGGGCTACGTGGTGGCCGACGCTGCCATCGCCCGCGAACTGGCACGCACCAAGATGGCAGTGGCACTCACCTCCTCGGAAATCACCGAGCGCATCGTCCATGCATTCGTCACGCGGCCAGGGTACGAGGAACATGTAGCGCGGCTGATTGCGCGGTTGGCCGACGCACATGCGGGCGTCGAATCCATCATGCGCGCGCATGGCGCCGAGGTGTTCGACACACCGGGGCGCGGCCTCTTCCTCTGGGCGCGGCTGCCGGGCCAAGAGGATTCGGCTGCCCTGGCCGATCGGGCCATCCGCCACAACATCTGGCTGGCGCCCGGTCAGTACTTCCGGCCCCATGATGAGATCAGCCCATGGCTGCGGTTCAACGTCGCATATTCCGCCGAGCCCGCACTGTGGGAGTTTCTTTCGCACGCCTGAGCCAGGCAGCCGCCTTGAACCGCAGGCCCTGGGGACGGTCGAAGCAGGCAGTGCTGTAAAGCCCTCTTCCTCCACATGGACGTAGTGGTCGATGACGCGCCAGCCCAGCCACGCCTGTGCTGGGCGACATCGTGGACGGCGCTGAGACAGCACGCTTGATGGCAGCCTTCCCGAGCGCTGCGCTCGCCGACCAACCTTTCGTGGTGAGCCGAGGCGGTTCTTGCGATACGCCAACACCACGAAGCTGGAGGAGACATGTCCGCACCCAGACCACGCGCGGCTGCAAGCATGCGGCCCAATCCTGCTGAATCATCGCGCCCCGCAGATGCGCCGTCCACACAGGCGCAGCGCATCGTGCTGCCAGCCTACGAGAACATCGCGCTGGTACTGCAGGGCGGTGGCGCGCTGGGGGCCTACCAGGCAGGCGTGTTCGAAGGGCTGGACGAAGCGGGCATCGTGCCAAACTGGATTGCGGGCATCTCCATCGGGGCACTCAACACGGCCATCATTGCCGGCAATGCGCCCGAGCATCGGCAAGCGAAGCTGCGCGCGTTCTGGCAGACGATCACGCAACCGAGCTTCTCACCGCCGCTGCCGGACCTCCTGGAAAACGCCTGGTTCGACGGCAACGCACATCTGCGGAAGTGGCTGACAGCGATGCAAGCGGCCGACACCATCCTCGAAGGCCAACGCGGCTTTTTCACGCCGCGCATTCCTGCGCCGCTGCCGGCCAACGAGGTCGATCCGCTCGACGCCAGCTACTACGACACCACGCCGCTCAGAGCCACCCTGGAACGCCTGTGCGACTTCGACCGCATCAATGACGGCGGCATCCGCGTCAGTGTGGAAGCCGTGAACCTGCGCACCGGCAACCTCGAGTGCTTCGACAACACCGAGCGCCGGCTCACGGTGGACCACTTCATGGCCTCCGGCGCGCTGCCGCCCGGGTTCCCTCCCGTGCTGATCGACGGTGATTACTACTGGGACGGCGGTGTGGTCTCGAACACCCCGTTGTCGCATGTACTGCAAAGCACGCCGCGGCGCGACTCGCTGGTCTTTCAGGTGGATCTCTGGAGCGCGGTGGGCCCGGTGCCGGACACCATGATCGGCGTAGCCAGCCGTCAGAAGGACATCCAGTACTCCAGTCGGACGCGGCTCATCACCGATTGGATGGAGCGCGCGCAGTCGACCCGCCGGCTGGTCCGCCAGTTGCTCGACCACCTCCCGCCCGGGGAGTTTGGCCGCACGCCGTGGTACCAGCACGCGCAGGAGCTGGCCTGCACCAAGCGCTACAACGTCATCCACCTCATCTACGCCGCCAAGGACCACGAAGGCCCCGGCAAGGACATCCAGTTCGGGCCCTCGACCATGCGCGACCATTGGGCTTCGGGGCTGGCGGACATCCGCGAATCGCTCGCGCACCCAGAGTGGCTGGGGATGCCGACGGACGACTCGGGCTTCGTCACGCACGACATCCACCGCCATCTGACCGGCGAGCGGCCGGTCAAGCGGCTTTGATGCACGTCGCTACGGCGCGGCATCGGCCTGCGCAGACGGCGTCTGCGAGGACAATCCGAGCGGCGGCCGCGGCAGCGCCGCTGTCCAGGCGCGTCGGATGACTGCGCTGATCTGCTTGTAGACCTCTTTCGAGATCACCGTTTCCGCCAGCATCGCATCAATCTTGGTCTGGCCGATATACAGCGCAAACAGCAGGAGCAGGCGCTTTTCCAGCGCGGCGCTGTAGTCGCCAAACTTCTCGCGCAGTTCGGTCAGGCCGCCTTCTGCGGCCTCGATGCGGGCGATGAGGACGCCGTCGAGCAGATCGGCCATGCGCTCGCCCAGCACCGGCTGCAGCGACACCCGGTTGTATGCGCGCAGCCGCTCCAGAACGGTCTGCCGACACACCAGCAATTCGAAGCGGTCAGCCAGCGCGTTGGCCAGCGGCCGGTCGATATGCGCAACGCGGTGCAGCCAGAAGGCGACGCGATAGCCGACATGCTTGGCCAGGATCTGGCGTGACGCGCGCTTGTAGCCGAGACGCCCTTCCGTACGAGCCGCGTCGATCATGTCTGCGGTGTTGCGCATCATCGCGTCAAGGTTGCGGATGGAGATCAGGCCATTGCCGTACTCCGGAATCAGCTCACGCTCGCGCGTGGCCAACGCGACCAGCCCGATCGTCAGGCGCTCGCGCTCGGAGAGCGCTTCTTCAAGGTTCAGCTCGGCCGCACCGGCCGCCACTTCCAGCCGATACGTTGCAACCGCCTGATCGGTCGCGCCCGCTGTGAAATGGAAGTGGCCGCCAATGCGGCGCATGATCGCTTCCACCTCTTCCGTCGACATGTTCAGCGCCTGTCCTTGCAGCGCCTGTTCCTGCGATGAAAGCTGGTCAAGACCGAGCTGGTGCATCACCCAGCGCAGCGTCGCCCCGTTGACGAGCACGCTCACCAGCACAAAGCCGGTCGCAAGAATGGAGACGAAGTGGCGATCCGCCGCATGCACGGCATGTTTTTCGGCCACGCCCAGCGCGAGTACGAGGGTCACGGCCCCACGCAGCCCGCCCCAGGCGATGGCCAGCTTGTATGCATGACTCACGGGTGCGGAAAGCTTGAACCACGCTAACGCAGGGAGCAGGCCAAACAGCACGGCCAGGCGAGCCACGAGGGCTGCCGCCACGACAACCGCCAACCACCCTGCGTCTTTCCAGACCACGCCATGCAGCAGCTCCGGCACGCGCACGGCCGCCAGCAGAAAGACAACTGCGCCGGCCAGCGCGGCAATCTGCTCCCAGATCAATTGCAGGTGCGACCAGTTGCGCGGGGTGAGCCGCGTGCGCCCGAGCGCTCCGATCACCAACCCGGCACAGACCACCGTGACCACCCCCGACACATGCAGCATGTTCTCTGCGACGAGATAGAGCGGATACGGCAGTGCGAGCGTCCACGCGGCCTCTGCCTGGGCGATGCCGCGCAGCGCCGGCAGCAGATAGGCGGCAATGCGCCCCGCGATGAGCCCAAAGACCACGCCGCCGCCGAATGCCTTGGCCAGTTCGCGCAGGCCGCCGCCGATGGTGGCGTCGCCGCCGTGCCCGGTCAGCATGGCGAGCAGCACGCCCATGATGGCGATGGCGGCGGCATCATTGAGCAAGGCCTCGCCCTCGACCAGCCGAATCAGCCGTGCGGGCGCACCGACATCGCGAAAGACTGCAATCACGGCAGACGGGTCGGTCGTGGCGATCATGGCCCCGAGCAACAGGCACGTGACCACGCCAAACGGCGTGAACGCTGCGGCTGCCAGGCCGATGACGCCCGTTGCCACCACCACGGCCACGATCGCCAGCATCAGGATGGGCGCGGCATCCGGCGCCATGCTGCGCACGTCCACCGACAGCGCCGCCTGAAACAGCAAAGGTGGCAGAAACAGCCAGAGATACGCCTCGGCCGGCCAGCTCGGATCGATGAGCGGCGCGAAGAACGTCGACGCGAACGCGGGAGCGCTGTTCTGCAGGCCCACATACGCGCCGCCGATGCCGATGCCCGCCAGCGCGAGCAGCGTCGATTCAGGCAACGTCAAACGCGAGGCCAGCATCTGCACGAGCGCCACGACGGCAAGCAGGCCGCCGGCCACGAGCAACAGGATGACGACGCCGTTCACGACGTGGACTCCCGTGTGGCGAGCCAATCGGCGCGCTCGGAATCGGTCAGGTCTGGCACGGCCACGGCGCCAGTCTCAGCGGCGGCTACGGCGGCCTCCAGCACGGCCATCACCGCGACCGCCTGCACCGGCGGCACAGGGTTGGGGTGCTGCCCCCGGATGGCATCGCGCACGGCTGCGTAGTAGGCGCGCTGGTCCCCTGGCGGTGTCGCCACGTCAACGGTTGCGGATGTTGCGCCGTCGATCAGGATGCCTGCGTCGTCATCCTGGCCCCAGCCTGCCTCGCCGGGCGCCATGCCGGCCAGCAGTTGCGCTTCCTGCGGATCCGGCCTGCGCTTGATGAACGAGCCGAGCGTGCCATGCACAACCCAGCGCGGCGCTCCGCCCGCCACCAACATGCTGGCATGCAGGATGGCGCGACGCTCACCAACATGCAGGATGACGTGAGCCCAATCCGGCGTCTCGGCGCCGGGGCGCTGGCGGGCAAACGACGCCGTCACGGCATCTGGCAGACCGAGCAGCAGCAATGCCTGATCCACCAGATGCGGCCCCAGATCGAACCAGATTCCCGTGCCCCGCCCCGCCTGCTCGCGCCAGCGCTGCCGCACCTGGGGCCTGTACCGATCGAAATGCGCCTCCACGTGCATCGCCGCGCCGATGGTGCCGCCGGCAAGCACGGTCTGCACGGCGAGGAAATCGCTGTCCCAGCGTCGGTTCTGGAAGACGGACAACAGGCGCCCCGTCTCACGCGCCACGCGAGCCAGATGCCGTGCCTCGGTCAGCGTGACGGTAAAGGGCTTGTCCACGACGACGTGCTTGCCGGCGCGTAACGCGGCTTCGGCCAATGGTGCGTGACGCTCGTTGGGTGCGGCAATGACAACGAGGTCCACATCCGCATGCGTGACCGCCGCTTCGGGCGCGCAAACCTGGACATCCGGCAGCGCTGCGTGAACGGCCTCCGGCCGCTTGGAGCCGATCACATGCAACTGGAGACCCGGCGTTGCGCGCACGAGGGCGGCATGGAACAGCTTGCCGGCGTATCCATAGCCCACCAGGGCGACGCGCACGGCCGACGAAGACGAAGATGAAAGCGACATATCAACGGAAAACGGGAGGCTGCCAGGCAGACGCGGCGTCCGCAATCGGGTGCCGGTCATTGCGGATTATCGCAACGAAAGTTGCTGTACCGCGGGTCGATCCACGTTGCGCATTGTCAAAAACGCGCATGCGCCCTCTTGTAAATACGAATTGTTCTCATTACCATTGCGCTTCCACATTTTGAAGGCGCAACCACCTTGATGAGGATCGCGCCCTGCCTCGTACCGATCGGGGTCTTTCACTTTACGGGAACTGCAATGCCGCCGAAATCTCGACGAGAGGGCCTTCGCCTGTCTCTGGTTGTCCTTGGAACGCTGCCGTTTGCCCAGGTGGCAACTGCCGCAGACGCCGCCGTAGCTGCCGCAGACGCCGGCACACTTCCGACTGCCACCGTCAAGGGCACGCGCAACACCACCAGCTACGACACGCCAATCGCCAACACGGCCACGAAGATTCCCGTGCCGCTGCGCGAGATTCCCCAATCGGTGAACGTCGTGCCGCGCGCGATCATCCAGGACCAGGGGGCGCTGTCGATCAACGATGCGCTGCGCAACGTGCCGGGCGTGTCGGCCTCGCTGGGCGATGCACAGCGCGACCAGGTGACCATCCGTGGCTTCTCGTCGATCAACGACCAGTACGTCGACGGATTGCGTGATGATTCGCTGTACTTCCGCGATCTGTCGAACATCGAGCGTATCGAGGTATTGAAGGGCCCCGCGGCTGTGCTGTACGGGCGCGGCTCGTCGGGCGGCATCATCAACCGCGTCACGAAGAAGCCGCTTGCCACGCCGCTGGCCGAAGTCGGCGTGCTGGTCGGCAGCGAGGGCCAGAAGCGCGCCGAGTTCGACCTGAACACCTCGATCAACGATGACGCCATCCGCGCACGCATCACGGGTGCGGTGGAAGATTCGGGCGGCTTCCGCAACGATTACTTCCTGCGCCGCCAGGCGATCTCGCCGTCGTTCATGTTCAACCTGTCGCCCGACACCAAGCTGACGGTGCAGTTTGACTACCTGCACGACAAGCGCATCGCCGACCAGGGCGTTCCTTCGTACCACGGCCGCCCTGTCGACGTGCCGATCGAAACACGCTACGGCTCCGCCAATGCCGGCGCGGGCAATGTCGAATCGACCGTCAGGAGCGTGACCGGCACGCTGGATCACCGCTTCAGTGACACGTGGGCGTTCCACAGCGTGGTGCGCAACTATGAGTATTCGCTGGGCCGCAACAACTACACGACGGTGCGCAGCGTCAACGATGGCCCCATCCCGACCGTCACGCTCAACGTCAACCAGCGCAACCGCAGCGACCGCGGTACCGTCTGGCAGAACGAGCTGACGCAGCGGGCGGAAACCTGGGGCGTCCAGCACACGCTGCTGTACGGCATCGAGCTGGGTTACCAGGACAAGAGCGACCGCGTGGCGGCTGCGCCGGGCAGCTTCAACGTCAATCTGTTCAATCCGGTGCTGCCGCTGCTGCCCACGGTGCCTGCCAACGCCGTGCCGACCAACTACGGCCTCTCGCACAACGAGACCTATGCCGCGTACGTGCAGGACCTCGTCAAGTTCTCGCCGCAATGGACGGTGCTGGCTGGCCTGCGCTACGAGATCCTCAAGCAGAGCCGCGACGACCTCACGCCCAAGAATCAGGATCTGTCGCGCACCGACAAGCCGGTCAGCCCGCGCCTGGGCGTGGTCTACCACCCGATCGAGCCGCTCTCGCTGTATGCCTCGTACAGTCGCTCGTTCCAGCCGCTGGCGGACAGTTTCACGTTCTTCTCCAACAGCGGCGCGCTCGCTCCGCAGTCCACAACCAACTACGAGATCGGGGCCAAGTACGATCTGTCGGCCGGTGCAAGCGTGACAGCAGCACTGTTCGACATGAAGCAGACGAACCTCACGGCCGCCGACCCGGCCACGGGTCTGGGTGTCCCCATCGGTACGCAGCGTACGCGCGGGCTGGAACTTTCGTTCACGGGTGAGATCAGTAAGAAGTGGTCGCTCGTGGCCAGCTATGCGTATCTGAATGGCCGCCTCGAGAATCCCTACGACAAGAGCGGCGGCGTGGCCGTCAACGGCAATCAGCCCTCGCTCACGCCGCGTCACAGTGGCGCCCTGTGGCTCAAGCACGATCTGCCGAACGGTTTCTATGTGGCCGGCGGCGTGCGCGCAGAGGCCGCCCGCTATGCCTCGCAGTACAACCTGACCACACTGCCAGGCTACATGACCATCGACCTCGGCGCCGGTTATCGCAGCAAGCACGTGGACGTCACGCTCAATCTGCAGAACCTCTTCAACCGGGCTTATTACGTTTCAGCCCACGGTGCGGCAGAAAACTACAACATGCCAGGAGCACCACGCATGGCGCTGCTTGGCATACGCTACAAGATGTAAGACCCGCGCGTCAGGCAATTGGCCTCGTGCACATCAAAAGGACAACGACCATGATCGTCGAGAAAGCCCCGAATCTTGCCCTTCGTCCGCTGGAACGCGATGATCTGCGCTTCGTGCACGAACTGAACAACGACGCGAAGATCATGCGCTACTGGTTCGAAGAACCGTACGAAACATTCACGGAACTGTCGCAACTGTATGACCGCCACGTGCACGACCAGCGCGAGCGCCGCTTCATCTGCGAAAACACGGAAGGACAGGCCGTCGGCCTGGTCGAGCTGATGGAGCTGAACACCATCCACCGCCGCGGCGAATTCCAGATCATCATCGCGCCCGGCTGGCAGGGCCGAGGCTATGCATCCACCGCGACGCGCCTGGCGATCGACTACGCCTTCATGGTGTTGAACCTGCACAAGCTGTATCTCGTGGTCGACGTGAAGAACGAAAAGGCGATCCACATCTACGAGAAATGCGGCTTCCAGTGCGAGGGCGAACTGGTTGAAGAGTTCTTCAGCAATGGCGCCTATCACAACGCCCTGCGCATGTGCGCATTCCAGCGCGACTACGTCGCATCCCAAGGCCGCCGCGCCTTGTGATGGCGCGAGGCGGCCGTCCCGCCTCGCTAGGTGCTCGCCAGCCAGGCGTACAGCGCCTGCCGTCCCGCCTCCGTCATGGCCAGCGCGCGCGAGTGCTTCTGGCGCACGAGCCAGCCCAGCGCGATGCACCGCTCGGCCACAGCGGCCCCGAGCGCCCCCGCCAGATGCGGGCGGCGCTCGCTCCAATCCATGCAACCGTAAGCCAGGCGACGGCGTCCCGCGCGCAGGGCCGGCACGTCGATGCCAATGGCCGCGAATGCGCTCGCTCCCGGCGCTGTTACGTCGTACTCGGCGTGGTTATCACCCTGCGGCACGATCCAGCCACGCGCAAGCAGCCGGGCGGAAACGTCCGTACCCAACGCTCCAGCCAGATGGTCGTAGCACAGCCGTGCGGCACGCAGATTCTCCGGCACGGTGGAGCGGCGCGGGTCGGCTGGCTTTTCCGGCGCCACCACCAGCAGGGATTCAATCAACTCCGCCACGGCGGGTGAGCGCAGGCCGAAGTATTTGTAGCGCCCGCTGGCGAGCGAGGTGATGAGCGCATCGGCCTCCAGCCGCCGCAGGTGGGCGCTGGCGGTTGCAGGTTCCACGCCCGCTCCATAGGCAAGCTCCTTGGCGGTGAGCGAGCGGCCCTCCATCAAGAGCAGCAGCATGCGGATGCGGGTCGGGTCTCCGATGGTGGCGGCCAGCCGGCCGATATCGGGCTGCGTGGCCGCCGGTGCGGCGGTAGGCGATGCGGTCATGATTCGATGCAGGCCAAACTGTTGGCGCGTGACAGGCGAACGGGCGGTCCAGACAATAGGGCCCATCTTACTCCCGCGCCCCGCCGCTCAAGCCATGCCGACCGCAGCCCTGGACAGCACACTCGCCGCTCCCGCGAACGCGCTGCAAGCCGTGACCCACGCCGACCCGGCGCCCTACTACGCTCAACTCGCCGCAACGCGCCCATGCTTCTTCGACGACGCGCTCGGCTGGTGGGTGGCGGCCAGCGCCAGTGCGGTCGATGCCGTGCTGGGCAACGCCGCATGCCAGGTGCGCCCCGCCGATGAGCCGGTACCCAAGGCCATCGCCGCATCGCCCACCGGCACATTCTTCAGGCGCCTCGCCCGCCAGATCGACGGGCCGGACCACGATTCCCGCAAGGCCGCTGTCATGCAGGTGCTCGGTCAGCTCGACGTATCCGCTTTGGCCACGCGCGCGCATCAGCAAGCCAGCGCAGCGTGGAGCGACGCGACGTGCCTCACCGCCGCTCTGCATGCTGACGCCCACTTGCGCATTCCGCTGGCCACCATCGCGCACATCCTGCTTGGCGACGACGCCGACGCGGCGGCCTGCCAGACCGACATTGCCGCCTATCTGGCCGCGCTCGGCGCCGGCGCCAACGCCGCGGTGGTGGCAGAAGCAGACGCCGCCGTCGCCCGCTTGCAAGACCGCTTCGCGAACGCACCCCTCGCCAGCGACGGTGATGATGCCGATGTCAGCAACCTCGCAGCCCTGCTCGCACAGACCTACGATGCCTGTGCGGGTCTGCTCGGCAACTGCATCGTCGCGCTGTCGCGGCATGTGGGGCTGGTGGCGTGCCTGCGCACGCACCCGCAGGCGATCGAGCGGTTCGTGACAGAAGTCTTGCGCCGCGATGCGCCCGTACAGAACACCCGGCGATTTGTCTCCCGCGACACCGAGCTGGCCGGGCAAGCGCTGCGCCCGGGCGACAGGATCCTCGTGCTGCTGGCCGCTGCCAACGTCGACGCAGCAGCGAATGCCGACCCGCTGCGCTTCGACATCGACCGCACCCAACCGCGCCTCTGGACATTCGGCGCCGGCCCGCACCGGTGCCCAGCCGAAGTGCTGGCGACCGTCATCGCACGCGAATCAGTGCAGCATCTGCTGAACCTGCCGAATGTCGACCAGTGGCTCATCGACCTGGGCGAAGTGGCCTACCGCCCGTCGCCCAACGCACGCATACCCGTATTCCACGCCTGACGCCACGCAAGGAGCCGCCCGTGATCGCCGTCATCTTCGAAGTCATACCCGCCCCCGGCCAACGCGACGCCTACCTGAACGCCGCCGCCCGGCTGAAGCCGCTGCTCGAGCAGATCGACGGCTTCATTTCCGTCGAGCGCTTCCAGAGCATCACGGACCCCGACAAGATGCTCTCGCTATCGTTCTTTCGCGATGAAGAGGCCATCAAGGCATGGCGGAACCTCGAGCAGCACCGCCGCGCACAGCACTTTGGTCGCGAACATGCCTTTGCAGACTACCGTCTGCGCATTGCGCACGTGATGCGCGACTACGGCCTCAACACGCGCGAAGAGGCACCCGCCGATAGCCGGGCCGAGCACGCATGAGTCCATACCGACCGGGCCTCGAGCTCTGAACTCAGGCGGTTTCCACTCGGCAGGCATCGCCTTTGCTAAGTCATGCAGGACCCGCATGAATCCGTGCGCCGCCTCTCCACACCGGCGTGCATGTGCGCAACGATTGCAAAGGAATTGTCATGTCTACCGGAATGCATGAGGCGACGCGCGAACCGCGAGCCGCACTGGCCAGCACGAGCCGGAACCCCGTGCGCTATGCGGTGGTGGGGGCCGGCTGGATTTCCCAGGCGGCATTCCTGCCGGGCGTCGCGCAGAGCGGCAACTCGGTGGTCACCGCGCTCGTGACGGGTGACGAGGCCAAGGCAACAGCGCTGGCTGAACGCTATGGCATCACGCACGTGCACGGCTATGCCGACTATGACCAGTTGCTGACCTCGGGCGACATTGATGCGATCTACCTCGCGCTACCGAACGACATGCACCGGCAGTACGCGCTGCCCGCCCTGCAGCGCGGCATCCACGTGCTGCTCGAGAAGCCGATGGCCACGAGCGAAGCGGACTGCGAAGCCATGATCGAAGCCGCCCGCCATGGCAACGCCAAACTGATGATCGCTTACCGGTTGCATTTCGAGCCCGCCACGCTGGCCGCCATCGAACTGGTTCGCGCCGGCAAGCTGGGGCGCATTCGCGCGTTCTCGGCCATGTTCAGTCAATCGGTGGCGCCGTCGAACCACCGCGCAAGCCATGGGTATTGGGCAGGCCCCGTGTCGGACATGGGCGTGTACCCGATCAACGCCGTGCGTAACGTGTTTGGCGAGGAGCCCATAGAAGTGTCTGCGTGCGGCGTGCGCGACCCCGATCTGCCGTTCAACTTTGACGACACCGTGAGCGTGACCCTACGTTTTGCCGACCAGCGCATCGCGCAGTTCGTCGTCTGCTACAGCGGAGCGAATATTGATCAATACCGCATCCTCGGCACCAAGGGCGACCTTGAAGTCTCGCCCGGTTTCATGTTTGGCGTCGGGTTACGGTATCGCCTGACGCTGGACGGCAAGGCCCACGAACAGGTTTTTGATGCCACCGACCAGTTTGGCGGCGAGCTGCAGTATTTCTCCGATTGCATCCTGCACAACCGCGAACCCGAGCCCAACGGTGAGGAGGGCCTGGCAGATGTGCGCGTGCTGGCGGCCATCGAGCGTGCGCTCGAATCAGGTCAACCGCAAAACCTGGGGCCATTCCAGCGCCAGGGCCGCATGGAAACCGCGCAGGTGCGCAGGCTGCCGCCCGTGTCCGCACCGGAACTCGTGGACGCGGCAGAACCCAGCAAGGGATGAGGCCAGAAACAGAAACGCCCGCAACGAACGGCGGGCGGGCACGGATTTACAACTTGATGTGCTGCACGGCATCGCGCATGCGCAGCCGCGTGGAGACATCGGAATTGGATTGACTGGAACCGTCGGTATCCATGGCGTTGTCGCAGCGCCATTCGGTGGCTTCACCGTTGTCGGTGAGCGCACAGACGCGGTGGGTCCAACGGTCCCACACAAACACGTCACTGCCGGCCTCGCCAGAAAGTAGCGGCTCGAAGCGGTACATCCACAAGTACCCAAGACCCAGCAGGGTGAACACCAGGATCGCCATCCAGGACGCTTTGATTCGGCGTCGCATCTTCATTTCTCCTCGTGGAGCCACTGCGCCGGACGCCGCGGACAGTGCGTCGTCAAGCCAGAAGCGCGAAGCTCCAGGCCCAAATCGTATCATGCGGCGCTTCGGTCGCCCGTCGCCTCGACTGGTGGCGAAGCGGCTGCAGCAAGCTCAGTTGAAGACGTCCTGGCGGTAACGGCCGGACTGCATCTGCGCCGTCAGCCAGTCCGATGCGCAAGCCAGATCACTGCCGTAGCGCGCCTGATGCATGCGGATGAGCGTATCGCGCACGGCAGGTGCCATGGCACGTCCGTCGCCGCACACATATAGCGTGGCGCCAGCATCGAACGCTGCCCAGACCGCTTCACGCGCCTCCCACAAGGCATGCTGAACAAAACGATGGGGATGGCCGTCCACGCACGAGTAGGCCGGGAAGATCCTCACCACGCCGGCATCTTCCCAGCGGCGCAGCGTGTCGCGGTAGAGAAAGTCGTGATCCGGGTGACGGCAACCGAAGCACAGCAGCGAGGTGGCGACAGACTCGCCGGCAGCCTGCTGCGCGGCACGCTCTTCCAGAAACCCGCGGAACGGCGCAATGCCGGTACCGGCACCGATCAGTACCATCGGCTTGCTGGCGTCGTGGTCGGGGGCAAATGGCGGATTGGGCGTCCGGACGGTGGCAGCGATCTCCGCGCCGGGAGGCAACTGCCTCAGATAATTCGACGCCGTGCCGCGATACGTTCCGTTACCCGACCATGCCGGCCCTGACACCGTCCCGACAGACAGCGCCGCAACGCCTGGAGACAC
>JAGWNU010000192.1 GCA_028871175.1 Burkholderiaceae bacterium
CCAAAACGAAATCCAATGCTGTTTTTACATCGGGTTATGCGCGAAACGCATAACCACACGAAAGGCAAGCAAGGCGTCTTTAGCCTCCGAGTGCGCTCCACAGCGTGTCGATCAGCTCTCGCTTGCGCTTGGACTGCGGGTGACGACGGTCCTGTGCCCCGTTCTGCGGATGTTCGCGGTACAGCCGGATTTCCATTTCGATCGACAACGTGCCGCCGCCCTTGCCTTCCGCGCGCACCAGACGCCCCGCAGCCACCTCCTCGCGCACCGCGCTCTCGGGCAGGAACGCGACGCCGTGGCCGGCGAGCGCCATCACCTTGAGCGCTTCCGCCATGTCGGTCTCGTAGCACTTGTCGAGCAGCGGCGCCACCGGTGAGTTCTCCAGCAACACGTCGACCATGCGGCCGAGAAAGGCATTGGGCGTATAGCTCAGATAGGCGATAGGCTTGCGCGCCGTGGGAGTCAGCCGATAGATAGGCCGCCCGTTCGCGTCAGGCTTGGAGAACGGTGACAGCCGCTCCGTGCCGAGCACCAGCATGTCGTAGCGCGTGGGGTCGAGCTGGATCATCTGGCGCGCATGGTGGTAGACCATGACGAGATCGCAGCCACCCTCCACCAGTGTCATCACGGCGTCGTGCACATTGAGCGCGCGCAGCCGGCATTGCAGCTTGCCGATCCGCTCCTCCACCTGCGCTAGCCAGCCCGGAAAGAACGTGAGGGACAGCGTGTGCGGCACGGCAAAGTCGATGGTGGATGCGCTCGCGGGACGCTGGCCACGCATCAGCGCACGCGTCTCGCTCACCTGCGCGAGCATCGCCAGGGCCTGCTCGTAGAACACCTCGCCTGCAGGCGTGAGCCGTGTCGGGTAGCTTGATCGATCGATCAGCTCATTGCCCAGCCACGCCTCCAGCGACTGGATGCGCCGCGAAAACGCGGGCTGCGTGACGTGCCGCAATTCGGCCGAGCGTGAGAAGCTGTGCGTCTCGGCGAGGCTGATGAAGTCTTCCAGCCATTTGAGTTCCATCGGGTTCCCTCTTCCCCATCCTGCTTAGGCGTCCTCGGCCTGTTCCGGCTCAACCGGCGTTCGCTCGGGCTCGCGGGCCTGCATGCGCCACATCTGCGCGTAGCGGCCATCCGCGCGCAACAATGATTCGTGCGTACCGCGTTCGATGATGCGACCGTGCTCCATCACCAGGATCTGGTGCGCACCGACGATGGTGGAAAGTCGGTGCGCAATCACCAGCGTGGTGTGATTCTGCGCGAGGCGCATCAGCTCGCCCTGGATCGCATGCTCGGTGCGCGAATCCAGCGCGGAGGTCGCCTCGTCGAACACGAGGATCGGGGGGCGCTTGAGCAAGGTGCGCGCAATGGCGACGCGCTGCTTCTCGCCGCCCGAGAGCTTGAGGCCTCGCTCGCCGACCAGCGTGTCGTAACCCTCTGGCAGCGATTCGACGAAATGATGGATTTGCGCCGCGCGGGCGGCTTCGATCACCTCTTCGCGTGTGGCATCCGGGCGGCCGTAGGCGATGTTGTAGAAGATGCTGTCGTTGAACAGCACCGTATCTTGCGGAACGATTCCGATCGCCGCACGGACGCTGGCCTGCGTGACATCGCGGACGTCCTGACCGTCGATCTCGATCGCGCCGGACTTGGCGTCATAGAAGCGAAACAGCAATCGCGCCAGGGTGGATTTGCCGGAGCCGCTCTGCCCCACCACGGCCGTGGTCGTACCGGCGGGAATGGTGAAATCCACATCGAACAGGATCTGCCGGTTCGCCTCATAACCGAAGTCGACGTGCGCGAATCGCACTTCGCCTGCATGCACGGCCAGCGGCGGCGCGCCTGGCTTGTCAGCCACCTCCCGGTTCGTGTGCAGCAGTTGGAACATCCGATCCATGTCCGTCACGGCCTGCTTCAACTCGCGGTAGATGACGCCCAGGAAGTTGAGCGGGATGTAGATCTGCAGCATCAGCGTGTTGACCAGCACCAGATCGCCCAGTGTCATGTGTCCGGCTGCCACGCCTTGCGTTGCGCGGTACAGGATGAGGACGAGTGCTGTGGCCACGATGAACTGCTGGCCGAAGTTGAGCATCGACAGCGATTGCTGCGAACGGATCGCCGCGGCGCGGTAGTGCCTCAGGTTCTCATCGTAGCGGCGCGCCTCGTAATCCTCGTTGCCGAAGTACTTGACCGTTTCGAAATTGAGCAGCGAGTCGATCGCCTTCTGGTTGGCGCGCGAATCGAGTTCGTTCATCCTGCGGCGGAAGTGCGTGCGCCAGTTCGTCACCGTCACGGTAAAGACGATATAGGTCACAAGCGCACAGAACGTGATGAGCGCGAACCACACGTCGTACTTCACAAAGAAGTACGTGATGACGAGGCCGACCTCGACCAGCGTCGGCAGGATGCTGTACAGCGAATACGAGATCAGCGATTGAATGCCTCGCGTGCCACGCTCGATGTCGCGGCTCATGCCACCGGTCTGGCGTTCGAGATGAAAACGCAGCGACAGCGCATGCAGATGCCTGAACACTTGCAGCGCGAGCGTGCGCACCGAGCTCTCCGTCACTTTTGCGAAGAGCATTTCGCGCAGTTCCGAAAACAGCGACGTTGAGAGCCGCAGCAGCCCATAGCCGACGATGATGCCCACTGGCACGACCAGCAGCGCACGCGGGTCGCTGGGCGCGACGTTCATCGAATCGATCAGCCGCTTCATGACCATCGGCACGCCAAGGTTGGCCACCTTGGCAGCGATCAGGAACGACAGCGCCAGACCCACCCGCCATTTGTACGCCAACAGATACGGCAAGAGGCTCTTGATGGTGCGCCAATCGCCGCGGGTGGCTGCCCCTGGCGGAGGCGGTTCGGAGGAGGCAGGGAAGCGACGCATGTGCGGTGCAATAAAATAGCGGATTGTGTATTCTCCCACCGATCATCCTGGTCCGCCCCGTGCCGCCCGGACGGTGCCTGCCCCGCCTCCATGCTTCCCTGCCTCATCATGTCCGACACCCAAGCCGCTACCGAAACCGTCACGCTGCCCGCCAACAAGCAGCCCGCCGTGCGCGTGATGCCAATGCCCTCCGACGCCAATGTCCACGGCGACGTCTTCGGCGGCTGGATCATGTCGCAGGTGGACATTGCGGGGTCGATTCCCGCAGTGGTACGCGCCAACGGCCGCGTGGCGACGATCGCCGTCAACTCTTTCGTCTTCAAGCAACCCGTCTACGTAGGCGACCTCGTGAGCTTTTATGCAAGCGTGGTGAAGACGGGCCGCACATCCATCACCGTGGACGTAGAGGTCTATGCCCAGCGCATGGGCAGCAGCGGCCGCCACGAGACCGTCAAGGTGACGGAAGCCACGCTCACCTACGTGGCCACCGACGACAGCCGCAAGCCGCGCGTCCTGCCGCCGCAGTAAGGCGCCACGCTTGAAAAAAACCCGGCCAAGGCCGGGTTTTCTTTTGGCCGACGCACCGCTCAGTTGAACTTCGAAAAGTCCGGACGGCGCTTCTCGAAGAAGGCCGTGAAGGCCTCGCGTGCTTCCGGCGCACGCAGCATTTCGCCGAACTGCTTGCCTTCGATCGACATGCGCGCCGCGACCTGCGGCATGGCGCCTTCCTTCATCAACCGCTTGGTCGCACGCAGCGAAACCGGCGGCAGCAGCGTGAGCTTACGCGCCTGTGCGCTCACGAACGCGTCCAGCTCGCCCACGGGCAGCACGCGATTGACGAGGCCCAGCTCGCGCGCCTCGTGGGCATCGAACGGTTCGCCGAAGAGCAGTTTGTCAGCGGCGCGGTGATAACCAGCGAGTTGCGGAAGCAGCAGGCTCGAAGCGGCTTCCGGGCAGAGCCCCAGCTGCGCAAACGGCATCGACAGCTTGGCCGTCTCCGAGGCGTAGACCAGATCGCAATGCAGCAGCATGGTCGTGCCCACACCAACCGCCGCGCCGCTCACCGACGCGATCAGCGGCTTGGTGGCCGTGCTGATGGCCCTGAGGAATTGATGGACCGGGGCCGTCTCGTCCTTCGGCGGATGCTTCATGAAGTCTTCGAGATCGTTGCCGGCAGTGAAGACGCTTTCGTGGCCCGCGATCACGATCACGCGCACGGCCGGATCGGTCTCGGCAGCAACGAGTGCATCTGCCAGGGTCTGATACATCGCAGCGGTGATCGCGTTCTTGCGATCCAGACGATCAAAGGTCAGCGTCAGGACACCATCTGCGGTCTCGGTACGAATCGACATGAAGTCTCCAAAGTCAAGAAACCGTGCAACGACTAGATCGGCACGGGTGAATCAGATAGATAACCGACGGAGAACGCATTGGCCCCCACGTTCAGCGCCACGGTCAGGCTCATCTGCGCGAGCATGACCTCCACGCCGTGCGCCTGTGCGGTGCGCATCAACGCTTGCACCGGCTCCATGCGGCGCACGCTGTCGAGCGAACCGGAATAGGTGATTGCCACCACGGGCGTGGCCAGCCGCTCTTCGGCGATCATGGTTTCCGCGTGCGCGAGGAGGCGGCGAATTCCCTCGTCGGAACCGCGCACCTTGGCGATCGCTTCGGTCTCTCCGCGATGCATGTGGATGAGCGGACGCACGTTGAACGCCGTGCCCATCATGTAGCGGCTCCAGGTGATGCTTTTCTCGCCCTTCTGCTTGGCGCGCGTGTACATGTATAAAAGCTCGTCCGGTACGAGATAGACGTGCGAGGCATCGCGCAGGCGATTCTCGATCACATGCACGACGTCGCGCACCTCGGCGCCTTCGCGCAGCATGCGCGCCGCTTCATGAACCATCAACGCCTGGCCGGGCCCGATGGCGCCCGTGTCGACCACCGTCAGTTCAAACAGGCCCGAACGGCCCGCGTCCTTGCGCGGCTTGAAGCTCTTTGCCGTCGTGCCCACCACGGCGCCGGTAGCATGGCTGTAGAAGTGGCTGCGCGAGCTGGCGATCGTCAGCAGCAACGCGCGATCGTACTGCGTCACCACGTGCTTGAGCAGGAAGTCTTCGATTTCGCGCTCCAGCAGCGGAATCGATTCGGCATAGTGGTCCTGCTTGTCGAGCAGGTACTTACGATAAAGCTGCGGTAACGCAGTCTCGTCGCGGCGGTCTTCCACAAACAGTTCGCCCGCACGGATGCGGAACGGCACCACGCCTAAACCCAGCTGATCGATCATCGAGCGCGGCATGTCGCACGCCGCGTCGGTCAACACGATTGTGTTCCCCATCGCGCCCTCCTCCTGGTGCACCGCCGGTGACCCGGTGGTGTGTCTCCTCTGTCGCGGATTCGTGGCTCCGCTTCTATGGCGTGCCCGATGGCCGGGCCGCAGTCTTCGGCTCGCTTGGTTTTGTATTGCTGTGCGAGCCTGCGCAATCATGCGTGGTGAGACGGGCGAATAGCAAGCGGGGGAAGGCCCTAGAAAGCCACCGGAGACCTCCCCCTCACGTGGGGTCAGACGCGTTCGAAAATGCCCGCGGCGCCCATGCCGGTGCCGACGCACATCGTCACCATGCCGTACTTCAGGTTGCGACGGCGCAGGCCGTGCACCACCGTGGCCGCACGGATGGCACCGGTCGCGCCCAGCGGGTGGCCCAGCGCGATCGCGCCGCCCAGCGGGTTGATCTTGCTGGTGTCCAGGCCCAGGTCCTGGATCACGGCCAGGGATTGCGCCGCAAATGCTTCGTTCAGCTCGATCCAGTCGATCTGATCTTGCGTCAGGCCGCCGGCCTTCAGCGCGGCAGGAATCGCTTCCTTGGGGCCGATCCCCATGATTTCCGGCGGCACACCGCGCACCGCAAACGACACGAAGCGCGCCAGCGGCACCAGGTTGAACTGCTTCAGGATCTTTTCCGACACCAGGATCAGCGCGCCCGAACCATCCGAGGTCTGCGAGCTGTTGCCGGCGGTCACGCTGCCCTTGTTGGCGAACACGGCGCGCAGCTTGCCGAGGCCTTCAACCGACGTATCGGCACGCGGGCCTTCATCCAGCGACATCGTGCGCGTCTTGATGTCGATGGCGCCCGTGCCCAGGTTCGGGAACTTCTCGATGATCTCGATCGGGGTGATCTCGTCCTTGAATTCGCCGGCTTGCTGCGCGGCCAGCGCCTTCTGATGCGACGCCAGCGAGAAAGCATCCTGCGCCTCACGCGAGATCTTCCATTGCTGGGCGACCTTCTCCGCAGTCAGGCCCATGCCGTAGGCAATGCCCACGTTCTCGTCGCGCGTGAAGATCTCGGGCGACATCGACGGCGAGTTGCCCATCATCGGCACCATGCTCATCGATTCCACACCGGCGGCGATCATCACGTCGGATTCACCCACGCGGATGCGGTCGGCCGCCATCGCCACGGCGGTCAGGCCCGAGGCGCAGAAACGGTTGACGGTCACGCCGCCCACCGTATTCGGCAGGCCGGCCAGCAGCGCGCCGATACGCGCCACGTTCAGGCCCTGCTGCGCTTCCGGAATCGCGCAGCCGACAATGGCGTCTTCGATCAGCGCCGGGTCCAGGTTCGGCACCTGGGCGACGGCGCTCTTGAGGATGGTCGCCAGCAGATCGTCCGGGCGCAGGTTCTTGAGCGTGCCCTTCGGCGCCTTGCCGATCGGGGAACGCGTTGCGGCGACGATGTAGGCGTCTTGCAGTTGCTTGGTCATGATGAAACTCCTGTTTCTCTGTCGTCGCGGCAATTAGTTGCGCACCGGCTTGCCGGTTTGCAGCATGCCCATGATGCGTTCCTGGGTCTTGGAGCTGCCGAGCAGATCCACGAAGGCCTTGCGCTCCAGCGCCAGCAGCCAGTCCTCATCCACCAGCGCGCCGGCTTCAACGTCGCCGCCGCACACGGCTTCAGCAATGCGCGAGGCGATCGTGAAGTCGTGCTGCGAGATGAAGCCGCCGTCACGCATGTTCACCAGCGACGCCTTGATCGTCG
>JAGWNU010000193.1 GCA_028871175.1 Burkholderiaceae bacterium
CGATGCCGCGTACGCGGCGCAGGCGTTCAACAGCGGCCTTGTCGTCCAGGTGGCAGGCCAATGCATAGCAGGAGTCGGTCGGCAGGGCCACCAGGCCGCCCGCACGAATGATCTCCGCCGCCTGACGGATCAGTCGTCCCTGAGGCGTGACCGGATGAATCTGGAAGAACTGGGACATGGGCAGCCTGCGCTCAGGACAGCCACCGGCTCCACACCGGTGTCAGGTTGTCGGGCAACGGCGGCAGGGCGCCCAGTTCGATGCGCCCCTCGCCTGGGCCGTGGAAATCCGACCCGCGCGAGGCCAGCAGGCCGTAGCGACGCGCCACGTCGGCATACAAGGCATATTGATCGGGCGTGTGGCTCCCCGTAATGACTTCGACCGCTTCGCCGCCCAGCTCCTTGAACTCGTCGAACAGCGCGCCATGCTCCACCAGCGAGAGCGAATATCGGCCCGGATGCGCCATCACGGCGACACCACCTGCGCCCTTGATCCAGCCGATGGCATCCGTCAGGCGCGCCCAGCGATGCGGCACGTAGCCCGGTTTGCCATCGCCGAGATAGCGCTCGAAGACCTCTGAGATGTCGCGACAATAGCCCCGCTCGACCAGAAAACGCGCGAAGTGCGTGCGCGAGATCATGTCGGGATTGCCGGCAAAATGAAGTGCGCCTTCGTACGCGCGCTCGATGCCAAGCTTGGCAAGCGCCGCGCTCATGTCTTCGGCGCGAGCGCAGCGGCCCGAGCGGGTGCGTTCCAGGCCGTGCACGAGATCGGGGTGATCCGGATCGATGCCCAGTCCGACGATATGCAGCGTCCGCCCTGCCCATGTGACGGAAATCTCCACGCCGGGCAGGTAGGCCATGCCAAGCGATTCGGCGGCAACTCGCGCCGCGGCCTGACCGCCCACTTCATCATGATCGGTCAGAGACCAGAGGGTCACGCCGTGCGCAGCCGCACGTGCGGCCACATCTTGGGGTGCGAGCAGCCCGTCCGACACTGTCGAATGGCAGTGCAGATCGGCGTTACAGATTGAGGCGGCTGAAAGCGTAAGCATTCAAACATTCTACTGCTGCGACGCAGAATCGGGGCAACGGGGCTTCGCCTGCGGCAGCGGGGCTTCCGGAAGACCCGACTGCCCGTGGCGGTGTTCGCGGCCCGCCGTCCGTGGCGCGCTATAGTGACCGCATCGTTCCGCCATCACGGCCCCATCATGACCACCGCCGTACCTCCCCTCCCCGGTTCCACCCAGCCCGAAGAACAACGCATCGATGTACTTGTCGTGGGCGCCGGGCCTGTCGGCCTGTTCGCGGCGTTCCAGGCGGGTGTGCTTGGCCTGTCGTGCGTGCTGGTCGATGCGCTGGATCGCCCCGGCGGCCAGTGCACCGAGCTCTACCCGGAAAAGCCCATCTACGACATTCCCGCTCTGGTCTCTTGCACTGCGCAGGAACTGGTCGATCGGCTGATGGCCCAGTGCGAGCCGTTCAACTACCCGATCCTCTGCGGCCGTCGCGCCGAAACCATCGAGACCCTCGATGGCGAGCATGGCCAGCGCTTCCGCGTCACCACCAGCGGCGGCGACATGTTCAATTGCGCCGCCGTGCTCATCACCGCGGGCAATGGCGCATTTGCACCCCAACGCGTGGCGCTGCCCGAGGCAGCCGCGCTCGAAGGCCATCACCTGCATTACGCCGTGCGCGACACAGCGCGCTTTGCGGGCAAGCGCGTCGTGATTGCAGGCGGTGGTGATTCCGCGCTCGACTGGGCATTGGCGCTGCGCAAGGTAGCCGCACGGGTGTCGCTCGTGCACCGGCGCGAGGGCTTTCGCGCCGCGGATGCGACCGTCGCCGAGATGCGCGCCGCCGTCAACGCCGGACAAATGGACTTTGTGCTAGGCATGCTTGCGCGTCTGGACAGCACGCCCGAGGGCGCACTCACCGGCGTGGCCGTGCGTGGACGCGAGGGCGAGGTAGTCGTGCCGTGCGATGAGCTGATTGCGCTCTACGGACTCGTCTCAGAGCCCGGCCCCATCGCCAACTGGGGCTTGGAGATGCGCGCGGGGCGCATCGTGGTGGAAACCACGGCGTATGAGACGTCTCGCCCAGGCGTTTTTGCAGCAGGCGACATCGCGCTGTATCCGAACAAGCAGAAACTGATTCTCTCGGGTTTCCATGAGGTGGCGATGGCACTGCGCCGCGCCTACCGCTATGCGTACCCCGACAAGACGCTCGTGCACACGCACTCCAGCAACGACACAGGGCTGCAAACGAAACTGCACGTGCTGGCGGGGTGACGATGCGGCTCAGCTCGGCCGGCAGAAATCCTCGATCAGCGCAGCCACCTGCTCGGGCTGATCGTGATGCAGCATGTGCCCCGCATCGGCGATGAGCACTTCGCGGAAATCCGGGAACGCCGCAAAGCGCGCCTTGAATTCCGCCAGCGGCACGTCGCCCGCAATCGCCTTCAGCGTGGTCGAGTCGACCGCCTCGACATGCAGCACCGGCGCGGTGACGCGGCGCCAGACTTCCATCACCTCATCGAGCCGGTAGAGCTGCGGATTGATGATCTTGTGCGCCGGGTCGCCCAGGATCTCCCAACGGCCGTCGGCGTTCTGGCGCGACCAGTGCTGCGCGAGAAACGTGGCCTTGTCGACCGGCAGGCGCGGGTTCGTCTTCTGCAACCTCGCGGCAACGTCTTCGAGGGTGGCATAGGTATTCAGGCGTGGCTTGTCTTTCAGTTCATCGAGCCAGCGCGCATACCGGCGCGGCGCCTGCGACGCCCTGGACGCGCTCATGCCAAAACCCTCGAGGTCGACGACACGGTGCACGCGCTCCGGTCGGATGCCCGCATACAGGCAAACCACGTTGGCGCCCATGCTGTGGCCGACCAGCATCAATTGCCCTTCGGGCTGGTAGTGGTCGACGATGGCTTCGAGGTCGGCCAGGTAGTCCGCGAACCAGTAGCAATCCACACCCGCAGCATCGGTGGGCCGGGCGGTCAGCCCGTAGCCGCGCCAATCGGGGGCCACGATGTGCCACTGCTGGCGCAACGCATCGACCAGAAACTGGAACGATGCCGACACGTCCATCCAGCCATGGAACAGGAACAGGATGGGCGCGCCGGGTTCGCCCCATTCGCGGACGTGATAGCGCAGGCCGCGCACATCCAGGTAAGTGGAGCGGGAAGCTTGGCGCGTGGCCAGCAGCGGCGTAGGGTCCATGGTTTGCGTCACCGGATAATCGAACGATCGTTCTTTTTCTGGCGATTATAGCGGTGGACACCCTGCCGCGTGCGGCTTAGAACGACGCTTCGAGCGCGGCGATCTCGTCCTCGTCGAACCCCGCTCGCCGGCGAGCATCGAGATTGAAGGGCCCCCGCAGCCGCGGCGCGCCGTATTGCTCGGCGAGCGCACGGTAGGTCTGCAGCGGGTCGACGCCCGCTCGCTCGCACAGCCAGCGGTACCAGCGGTTGCCGACTGCCACGTGGCCGATCTCATCGCGCAGGATGATATCAAGGATGTCGGCAGCAGCGCCGTCGCCTGCCTGTGCGAGCTTTGCACGGATCTGCGGCGACGCGTCCAGACCGCGCGCCTCCAGCGTCCGCGGCACCAACGCCATGCGGGCGAGCGGGTCGCAGGCGGTCTTCTCCGTCATCTGCCAGAGTCCATCGTGGGCCGAGTAATCGCCATAGCGGCAATCGAGCGTGGCCAGGTGGGCGGACAGCAGCGAGAAATGCGTCGCCTCTTCGGCAGCCACCCGCGTCCAGTCCTGGTAAAAGGCGATCGGCATGCCGGCAAAACGCCATACGGCGTCCAGCGCCAGGTTGATGGCATTGAACTCGATATGCGCAAGTGCATGGAGCAGCACAGCACGACCGTGCGGCGTATCGATCGCACGTCGGCGAGGCACATCCGCGGGCGCCACGAGCCGCGGGGCGACCGGTCGGCCGGGGATGCCACTGGCCGGCGCGGCGATCCCCTCGCCAGCTCCCCAGTCGGGTTCAGCCGCGCAGGTCGCCCATTTGCCCAGCCGCAGCGTGGCGTCCACCTTGCAGGCGGGATCGGTGAGGCACAGGGCTGCCAGAGCAGCCCGGCGCAGCGTGTTGGAGGGGGATTCGGCTACAGTCATCAGCGTACAATTCAGGCTTTCCGCTATTTTAATTCGACGCATCGGCCTGCCGACCCCGGCGGGCTTGAAGACGCGCCCACTTCCCCCAATTACGCAGATTCTGGAGACCGATCGCATGGCCCTCTATCAACTCGGTGACGCTGCCCCGACCATCGATGAAAACGCCTACGTGGCGCCTGAAGCGACCGTCATCGGCCGCGTGGAACTCAAGGCGCGCGCCAGCGTCTGGCCGGGTGCGGTCATCCGCGGCGATAACGAGCCGATCACGGTCGGCGAGGCCAGTAACGTGCAGGAAGGTTCTGTGCTGCACACCGACCCGGGTTGCCCGCTGAACATCGGCGACCGCGTCACGATCGGCCATCAGGCCATGCTGCACGGCTGCACAATCGGCGAAGGCTCGCTGATCGGCATTCAAGCAGTGGTGCTCAATCGCGCGGTGATCGGCAAGAACTGCCTGGTAGGTGCGGGTGCGATCGTGACGGAAGGCAAGGTCTTCGAAGACGGTACGCTCATTCTGGGCGCGCCCGCCAAGGCCGTGCGCAAACTGACGGAAGACGACATCGCCAAGATGCACCTGAACACCGAAACGTATGCGGTGCGCCAGGCGATGTACAAGCAGCAACTGAAACGGATCGATGGATGACTGACGAGCTGAAGAAATTCATATTCGACGCCGCGCCCGTGCGCGGTGAACTGGTGCGCCTGGAAGGGACGTGGCAAGAGGTCCTGCGCCGCCGCCGCTACCCTGCCCCGGTGAGCACACTGCTGGGCGAGATGATGGCCGCCGCCGCACTGCTCTCGGCCAACCTCAAATTCAACGGCGCGCTGGTGATGCAACTGCACGGTGACGGCCCGGTACGCATGCTCGTGGTGGAGTGCAACTCCGACCTGTCGATGCGCGCCACCGCCAAGTTGATCGACGGCGCCGAGATTGCCGACGACGCCACGCTGGCCTCGATGGTGAACGTCCACGGTCACGGGCGCTTTGCAATCACGCTGGACCCGCACGACAAGCTGCCGGGGCAGCAGCCGTATCAGGGCATCGTGCCGTTGTCGGATGAGAACGGGCCGCTCGCGAGCATGACCGAGGTGCTCGAGCATTACATGCAAGCCTCGGAGCAGCTCGCCACGCGCCTCTGGCTCGCGGCGGACGGCAAGGTTGCCTCGGGCATGCTGCTGCAGCGGCTGCCCTCTTACGGCGGCGCCATGGAAGGCCACGCCGGCCGCGCACCCGCGCAGGTTGGCGAGACCGGCCACCCGCTGCACGAAAACGCAGCGGAACAGGATCTCGACACGTGGGAGCGCGTGTGCCAGCTCGGCACGACGCTGCAGCGCCAAGAACTGCTCGAGCAGCCGATCGATACGCTCATCAAACGGCTGTACTGGGAGGAAATGGAAGCCGCCGGCATCCGCATGTTCGAGCCGCTGAACCCACACTTCCGCTGCTCGTGCTCGCGCCTGCGGGTCGGCGCCATGCTGCGCACGCTCGGCCAGCCAGAAGTCGACAGCATCCTGGAAGAGCGCGGCAAGGTGGAAATCGACTGCGAATTCTGCGGCCAGCACTACAGCTTCGATGCCGTGGATTGCGCTCAGCTCTTTGCGCAGGACACCGTCGCCCAGGGCATTCAGGGGGCGTCCGAACAGCGTCATTGAAACGGGCGACAGCGTGTGAAAGAAGCGTGGCGCGCGGCACTTATCAACACTGACCGCACTCTAACCCGCCAGCTTCCTCATCTGTCGCTTGCCGCGGAGTGCATCATGTCTGAACCCATCAGCCGCTCGTTCGATCTTTCCCGCGCTGGGACGCTTGCGCTGCCTGTCGTTGCTGCGGTGCTCGTGTCGGCATGCGTGTCCGTCCCGCGTGGACCGGGCGGCACGCCTTATACCGCGCGCCTGTCAGGCGACTTGCAGTCGGCAGCGCCCGCGCCGCTGTCGGCGGAGGAGCGCAAGAAGCTGGACGAGTTGAATGCCAAGGCGCTGCGTGAATCCGATCAGGCCGTCCGGCGTGATGCCGAGGCGCGCGCGGTCATGGCGACACCGTATTACGCGCCATACCCCTACTACGGCAGTTACTCCATGTACTACGGCAGCGGCTGGCGTCACCATGGCGGATGGGGCTTCAGCTATGGGGCGCCCGTCTGGGGCTACCCGTACTACTGGTAAGTCCGGAAAAGTGTCTTGAAGACGAGCGCGTCCCATCAGGCGCGCGTGTTCGCATCAGGTGCGGGCACGCTCAGTGCCGGGTTTGCTGTCCTGCCGGAGGCACTGGCATTGGGGGCGTCTCGCTGGTCTTGGGCGCGGGCGCGACAAACTGCACAAAGCCCTCGTCATCCTTGACCATGCCCAGCTCGTAGCGCGCACGCTCTTCGATGGCCCCGGTGCCCTCCTTCAAGTCCTTCACTTCGCCTTCAAGCTTGGTATTCCGTTGCTTGAGGTCGGTGTTGCGTTGATTTTGGGCGGTCACCTGCTTCTGCATGTCCCACACGCGCAGCCAGCCGCCCTTGCCCAGCCAGAGCGGGTACTGGATGGCGAGCAGCAGCAGGAGCAGGAACAGCGTAATCAGGCGCATAAGGACTGGCGTTGACGGGATGCAGAGCCCAGATACCACGCGACCGCCACATCGGCGGTCGCACGGTCAGGCGAAGCGAAACTGCGCGGGATTATCGCAGGTTATAGAACGCCGACTTGCCCGGGTAGCTGGCGATATCACCGAGGTCTTCTTCGATGCGCAGCAGTTGGTTGTACTTGGCCATGCGGTCCGAGCGCGACAGCGAGCCGGTCTTGATCTGGCCGGCGTTGGTG
>JAGWNU010000194.1 GCA_028871175.1 Burkholderiaceae bacterium
ATGCCTTGGCGGCCGACCCATCGGCGTCCATCGCCACCTTGAAGGGCAACTGACGCGTCTGGCTGAAGTTCATCACATACATCGGCGCGTCGTAGCTCATTGCCACGGCCACGTACTCCAGACCCGCCCCCTTGTACTTGTTGTAGGTCTGGACCATGTTGGGCATTTCCTTGACGCACGTGGCGCAGCTCGTCGCCCAGAAATTGACCAGGTAGACCTTGCCTTTCAGATCCTGCGTGGAAAGCTTCTGGCCATCGAGCAGCGTAAAGGTGGCGGTCGGCACATGCTGCGTCGGCGAAAACGCGCGCCAGCCAAACCAGCCCGCCGCGGCCAGCGCCAGCAGGATGACGGGCAACAGCCAACGGCGGCTGCCGGACGCGGCGGGCGCGGCAGCGGAAGAGGGCGTCAGGGTCGAGGCCATATCGGCAACGGTTCCGGAAACAAAAAATAGAGTTGTATTGTAGGCCCGCCAAGGCGAGTTCGCCGACCGACTGCGACATTCTGTCGACTGCGACGCTGAAATCACTTTCAAGCGGCGAGCGCCGCCTGGTACAGGGCCAGATCGGCGGTAGAGAAACAGCAGAACAGGATCTCGTCGAACCCGGCGCCGTGTTCGCGCACGGTGCGCAGCGCAATCGGCGTGGCCAGCTGTGGCGGAAAGCCATAAACGCCCGTGCTGATGCACGGAAAGGCCACCGACCGAACGTCGTGCTGCCGAGCAAGCCGCAGGCTATTGCGGTAGCAGGCGGCCAGCAGCACCGCTTCCTCCTGCCCGCCGCCACGCCAGATCGGCCCCACGGTATGGATGACGTAGCGCGCCGGCAGGCGAAAGCCGGGCGTGAGTTTGGCTTCACCGGTGCGGCAGCCATGGAGTGCGCGGCAGGCTTCGAGCAGTTCAGGCCCGGCGGCACGGTGAATGGCGCCGTCCACCCCGCCGCCGCCAAGCAGCGAACTGTTGGCTGCGTTGACGATGGCATCGCAGTCGAGCGTGGTGATGTCGGCGCGCAGTGCGCGAAGGGAGGCGGTCGGGGGCGGCATGGAGCGCTCCTTCAATGAGGCGGCGGCTTCTGTCCGATAATAGCCGCTCGGCGGATGGGCAGAATGGCGCAACAAGACACGGGAGGCGGCGTGCAAGTCAGGAGAACGGCGGGTTGGTGGAGGGGCTTGGGCGCGGTGATGTGTGCGCTGCTGCTGGCCTGCTCGCCGAAGTACGACTGGCGCACGGTGCAGTCGAACGACGGTGCCTACATCGTCGACTACCCGGCCAAGCCCACGGCCGAGGCCAGGCCCGTCAACATCCATGGCCAGCGGCTGCCGATGACGATGCAGGCAGCGAATATCGACGGCACGCTGTTCGCCGTCGGGGTGGTCGAACTGCCCGCCGATGACCCCGCTTGGCGGCAGCAGGCCGTGGATGCGCTGCGGATGGGGCTGTCGGCCAATCTGAAAGGCAGCGTGGCCGTGCGCGACATCGCCGTGAAGACCGCCGCGCAGCCGCCGTTGTCCCTGCCAGCGGTCGAGCTGATCGTGCAGGGGGCGGGCGGTGACGATCCCGCCCAGCGCCGTCTCACCGCACGCGTGGTGGCGACCGGCAGGCGCGCCTATGAGGCCATCGTGCTCGAATCGGGCGATGCCGCGCGCGATGGGCGCCAGCAGGAGCAGGTTGACCAGTTCCTCACCAGCTTTCACCCGTACTAGCGGCAAGCGCGCCTGCGGCTGTCGGTGCACAATCGACGCCTTCCGGTTTTCGTCAACACATCACGGGGAACCATCATGACGTTGCAGGTCTGGTTGGCCTTCTTTCTGGCCGCCTGGGTGATCGCCATTTCGCCGGGGTCGGGCGCAATCCTTTGCATGAGCCACGGGCTCACCCATGGGGTGCGCCGCACTTCGGTCACGATCGCCGGGCTGGAGCTTGGCATCGTCGTGATCCTGTTCATCGCGGGCGCGGGGCTGGGCGCGCTGCTGGTGGCCTCGGAGCATGCCTTTACGGCGATCAAGATCGTCGGGGCGCTCTACCTGATCTACCTTGGCATCGTCCAATGGCGTACGCCGATCCGGATCGGCAAGCCGGCGGAAGGTGCACCTGCAGCGGTCTCTGGCGGCGGAGCCCGCCGCCGCTTTCTCGTCGGCCTGCTGACCAATCTGACCAACCCAAAGGGCATCCTGTTCATGGTGGCAGTGCTGCCGCAGTTCATTGATCCGGCCAAGCCGCTGTTGATGCAACTTGGCATCCTGGCCCTGACGATGGTATTCGTCGACCTGATCGTCATGCACGGTTATGCCCTGCTCGCCTCGCGCGCGAAGCGCATGTTCCGTAACCCGCGCGCGCTGCGCTGGCAGAGCCGGTTCTTTGGCGGCATGTTGATGAGCATTGGCGCCGCGCTGTTCTTTGTGAAGCGCCACGCATAAGGTCGTGGCGTCGACCGGCGGGTCAATCTGCGCCGGTCACTGCGCATCGCATGACTGATTCGGTCTTGGCAGCGCGCGGGCAACGCTCTTCTGCGGGCGATGCTGCCGGCAGGTTGGATCGTGGTGCGGCCCGGTTTTCCGCGGTGCCTCGCCGTCCTTAATCCGCCTTGACCCCACGCCGGTACTGAATGGCTTCGCCGACGTGTGCCGCGTCGACCTGGTCATCGCCTGCCAGGTCGGCGATCGTGCGAGCGAGCTTGAGCACACGCGCATAGGCGCGGGCTGACCACGAGAAGCGTGTCATGGCATGGCGCAGCAAGCCGTCGGCGGCATCGGTGCGGGCGCAATACCGGTCGATCTCGTGGCCGGTCAGCAGCGCATTGCGTTTGCCTTGCCGCGCGAGTTGTCGGTCATGGGCCGCGGCCACCCGCTCTGCGACGTTGCGGCTCGGTTCGCCGGGTGGCCCGTCGAGCAATTCTTCTTGCGAGGGCGTCGGCACCTCGATCTGGACGTCGATGCGGTCGAGCAGCGGCCCGGAGATGCGAGCCTGATAGCGCTCCACCTGGTCGGGCGTGCAGCGGCAAGCGCGCAGCGGGTGTCCGCGATAGCCGCATGGGCACGGATTCATCGCTGCGATCAGCTGGAAGCTGGCAGGGAAGTCGGTCTGGTGGGCCGCGCGCGAAATCGTGATATGCCCTGTCTCCAGGGGTTCGCGCAGGACTTCGAGCACGCGGCGTTCAAATTCGGGCAGCTCGTCGAGGAAGAGAACGCCCTGATGGGCCAGCGAGATCTCGCCTGGCCGGGGCGTGTTGCCACCCCCGACCATCGCCACGGCCGAGGCCGTGTGGTGCGGCGCGCGGAAGGGTCGCACCTTCCAGCGTCGCGCGTCGAAGCCACGCGTGGTCAGGCTTGTGACGGCGGCAGCGGAGAGCGCTTCGTCGTCGCTCATGTCGGGCAGCAGGCCAGGAAAGCGTTGTGCGAGCATCGACTTGCCGGTGCCCGGCGGGCCGATCATCAGCATCGAGTGGCCGCCAGCAGCCGCCACCTCGAGGGCGCGGCGGGCTTGCGGCTGGCCCCGCACATCGGCCAGGTCCGGATAGCGGATATCGGTGGCGACCGCGGCGGGCAGCGCGGGTGCGAGCTTGCGGTCCGGTGCGCTGAGGTGGTCGCACACTTGGATGAGGCTGCGCGCGGGTAGCACCTTGGTGCCGCTGACGAGCGCAGCTTCAGCGGCGTTCTCGGCGGGCAGCACGAATGCCCGGCCAAGGGGCGCTTCGCCATCAGCCGGGGCGGGGTGGCGCGACAGCGCATACGCCATCGCCAGGGCGCCGCGAATCGGGCGTAAATCCCCGGACAGCGACAACTCGCCGGCAAACTCGTGTGCGTCCAGATGCGTGTGGGGAATCTGGCGGCTCGCCGCCAGGATGCCCAGCGCAATGGCCAGGTCGAAGCGGCCCGATTCCTTGGGGAGGTCGGCCGGCGCAAGGTTGACGGTGATGCGCCGCGCCGGAAACTCAAACCGGCTGTTCTGGATGGCCGCGCGGACGCGGTCCTTGCTTTCTTTGACTTCGGTGTCCGGCAGGCCAACGATGGTGAATGACGGCAGCCCGTTCGCCAGGTGCACCTCTACCGACACGGCGGGTGCATCGATACCCGACAGCGCACGAGAATGCAGGACCGCGAGGCTCATCGCGCGGCCCTCTGACCAAGACCGCGAGCGAGTCGGAGGGGGGGATATCGATGCATGGTGTGCCGGTCCTCAACGGTAGGAGAGCCGCCACTGTGCCAGCCGCGCGGCATCGTCACGCGCTTGCGCATCCAAATTTAACGATCGGGGCGAGGAAAAAGAAGACCGGAGCGCTGGGCTCCGGTTTCGCTGTCAGGGGGTGATGGATCGCGTCGTCAATCAGGGGAACGCGGGCATCGCTGAATCCTCGCCGCTGAAGCGGCCTTCCGGATGCGTGTTCTGCAGCAGCGCGCGTATTTCCGACATGCGCGAGCGCGGCACGTCCACCATCAGCAGGATCTGCCCTTCCTCGACTGCCCGCTTGAAGGGTTTGAGGCGGCTGTTTGGCACCGAACTGCCGATCATGCTGGAGGCCCACGCACCGAACAGCGCGCCCACCAGGGTTGTGATGCCCACCATCCCCCATTGCGGGCCGTCGCCGATGATCGGGAACAGTGCGGCGACCACACCCGCCAGCACCCCCGCCCCGCCGCCGATCACCAACCCGTTCTGTGTCGCGTGAACGATGTCGGAGGTCTGCAGCAGGTTGGCCTCATGCAGTCCGGTGAGGTCGGCGCCCTGTCGGGCGACGAAGTGGATGTGGCGCTCGGTGACGCGCGCCAGCAGCAGGTCGTTCATCACGCGCCGGGCGCTGGCCACGTCTGGCAATAGAAAGTAGAGGCGATGCTGCATGATCTCGCTCCTCAAGCGTGTGTCTTGAGGACGTTCTAGATCAGTTCGCCACCCGCAACAAGGCGGTTCTCCTGTGCGCCGCAGCAGGGGTGCGGCTGCGGGCACAGCGGCAGGGCAGATGCGTGCCCGGTGCAACACCGGGCAACTGATTATTGCTCGTCCGGAGCAGCGGACTTCAGCTGCGCTTCCAGCGTTGCCACGCGCGTCTCCAGCTCTTCCAGGCGCGCGCGGGTGCGGGCAAGGACCTGTGACTGCACGTCGAATTCTTCGCGGGTGACGAGATCCAGCTTCGAAAATCCCTGGGTCATCATGGCGCGGACGTTCTTCTCGATGTCCGCAGCCGGCGAATTGCGCAGCGCCTCCGTGACGCGGTTCTGGAAGTCGGAAAAGAGATCGGTGGGTTTCATGATGGGCTCCGTAGGTCGTGCTGTTTGCGCCAAGCCGGTGCATGCACTGACTCTGTGCGCGGAATGTGCTGTGCCGTGGTGCGGGGCAGTGCGCGGGACGCGCGTTTTCCGTGCCGCAGACGTGGATGGTACCGGCAGAGCGCTCAAAGCGGCACAAATCGTGGCAATTCGCGCTGCGATGCGGCAAAACGCCTGTTTTCCAAACGGGGACAGAATGCACGCTGAACCCTCTGTCCGTCGGCCATCGCGTGCCGCACGGAACTGAAATCACTCTATCACATGGTTTCTATCGGGGCAGGGTCGGCACGTGCCGGGCATCTGTGGATCGGCCTGCAGCAACCCGTGGCGGGCCGCATGGGCCACGCTGGTCGATCCGTCCCCAATTTCATTCCCCTGTCATGGCGAGGGCGTGTCGACGCGCCGGTCCATGGGTGCCGCCAACGCGGGCGTTTTGACATGGCATGACAGTTGCAGAACACGAGCGACTTTTTTTCCACGCTCTGTTGCGACTTTCTAAAGGGGGAGAGCCGTTATGAAGAAGTTTGCTTATGCAGCCAGTGTTCTGTTGCTGACCGGTGTCGCTGCCGGGGTTTGTCAATCCGCCGCAGCCCAGACCGCACCGGCCGCGGATGCGCCCGCCGCAGCTCCGGCCCCGGCGCCTGCACTGACCGCCAACGTTACGTTGGCAAGCCAGTACCGTTACCGCGGGATCATGCAGACGAACAACAAGCCAGCCATCCAGGGCGGCTTTGATTACGCCATTCCTGGCGGCGTCCTGCCCGAAGGCTTCTATATCGGTAACTGGAACTCGTCCATCAGCTGGCTCAGCGATTCCAACTCGAACGTCTCCGCGCCGATCGAGATGGATTTTTACGGCGGCTACAAGACCGAGATCGTCAAGGACGTACCCATCGACGTGGGCGTGCTGCAGTACTACTACCCGGGCAGCTATCCCGACGGCTTCACGCGCCCGCACACCACGGAAGGGTATGCCCAGATCGGCTATGGCCCGGTCACGTTCAAGTACTCGCACGCGTTCTCGAACCTGTTCGGGACGCCCGATTCGCATCACAGCCAGTACTTCGACCTGTCGGGCAACTTCGATACGGGCTTCTGGGGCCTGACGCTGAATCTTCATGTCGGCTACCAGCAGGTGCCGCATCAGGCCGTGCGCGCCTCGTACGCCGACTGGAAGGTTGGGTTGACGAAGGACTTCGGCAGCGGCTGGACGGCATCGCTGGCCTACATCGACACCAACGCTTCGCGCGCGTTCTATACCAACACGCGTGGCAACTACATGGGTAAGGCTACGGCCTTGCTGGCGATCACCAAGACTTTCTAAAAACGATGCGTGGCGGCGCCTCCGGGCGCTGCCGTCCGAGGAGGAATCCAGCATGAAACTCATCATGGCCATCATCAAGCCATTCAAGCTCGACGAGGTCCGGGAGGCCTTGTCCGAAGTGGGTGTGTCGGGTATCACCGTCACCGAGGTCAAGGGCTTCGGCCGCCAGAAGGGGCACACCGAGCTCTACCGCGGCGCCGAATACGTGGTCGACTTCCTCCCCAAAGTGAAGCTCGAGATCGCCGTCCCCGACGCGCTCGTCCCGAAGGTCGTGGAAGCGATCGAGCGCGCCGCCAA
>JAGWNU010000017.1 GCA_028871175.1 Burkholderiaceae bacterium
GTCGACAGGCGCAAGGCCCCAGTGGCAGCCGTCCGTTCAGCCGCCCGCGAGCAGCGACGGTGGAATCTGTCCGTAGGCGTCGAGCAATGCCTTGACGGCGCGCTCTTCATGACGGAGCAGGCGTGCCTTCGGTCCACCGATGACGAGCGCGAAGGGCTCTCCGTGGATCAGGAAGCCACGCGCGAGGCCGGCTACGTCTTCCACGTTCTCGCCCGTCGAGCGGTGCCAGCCGCGCTCCAGCCCCTGCTCTACCTCCTTCTCCAGCATGGCCCGATCGATGCTGGAACCATCAGTTGCGGGTGGCAGGGGTTCACAACTGTCGAGCAGCTTGCGGCGGGCATCGGCTCGAAGCGTGCCCAGCAGCGCCTTGCCGGCCGCGCTGGCATGCACGTACATGAAGCCGCCCGGCTCGTCGCTGTAGCGGATCTTCTGGCGCGACTCCACGACGTCCAGATAGACGACGCGATTACCGGCCAGCGAAGCCAGCGCGGCGGTCTCACCGGTCGCGTCGCGTAGCGTGCCGAGCAGCGGCTGGAAAGCCAGCGTCAGCGGGTCGGCGCTGCAGATGTCGCGTGCCACGTGGAGCAGCCGCTGCGTAGGGTAGTAGCCCGCCTTGACGCCGGGCGCATACAGGTAACCCTTGGCAACCATCGTGCGCAGCAACGCATGGCAGCTTGAGAGGGGGATCTCGGTTCGGCGTGCGATCTCGCTGTAGATCATCGGTTGGCGGACTTCCGCAAACAGGTTGATCACGTCGAACACGCGGGTAGCAGTTTTCACATCCATGAGAACATTATCGACATACCGATAAATGGATGACAAGCACCCTAGGGTAAATCCGGATGCTCTCTGACGTGAGCAGAGAACCCGTGTCATGACCCAGAGAAACAGTTCTGAACGTGCAGGGGATAGACCGGCCTCGGATAAAAAAACCTTCCGCCGATGCGCATGAAGCTGGAGAGCCGAGATGCGGCATAGATCTGCTCAGAGGCAAAAAGATTGGCCCTCAACTGGACGGGGCCACGCTCGCTCCCACTTTGTCTTGTACTGTCAGGCGTCAGATGATTGCGTACCGGCATTCACCTCAGCCGGCGCGCGCACAGGCATAACGGTCTGCCTGGTGGTTCGCAGGTCTCTGGCCATTTGAACCACGCTGACGGCAGCCGTGAGGTTCTGGCGGACTGCGTGCTGCTGGTCATCAGGTCGTGAGGGTTCGCGGCCTGATGCTTTGCCTGCGGCCCTCACACGAGCGGGGCCGGATTGTCTGCGCTTGATCAAGAGATCGCGCTTGAACTCGGCGACGGCGCCGATCCCGCCCATGATGAGCTTGCCGGCTGAACCGGTCAGGTCTGCCCTGGTGGCAGCTGGACCCAATAGAACGAACGCGGGGGCGACGTCATCGAGTTGATCATGTCGCGCACCTCGCACTCGTTTGCGATCGTGATGTCGGAGACGACCAGCCGCCGCTCGCTCCCTGCGGCGAGGTGGCCAGCTCAAGCGACAAATCCAACTGCTTCGCCTCAACGTGTATACGCCGCGCAACACTCGCGTGCGCCAAGCCAAGGCACGCAAAGGCGCGCCAACACCCTTCCGGCTTGGCTAACCGCATATTGATTCATATCAGGACACTTTCATCAGCAAATTGACAGGATGGGTCTTGACGCAATACACATGTTGTCAGTGGGGTAGAAATCTAAAAAAACCGGGAGGGTTACCATGAGACGGTCCATCGCTGCATTCAAGGCGGTCGTCTGGCTATTGCTTGGCGGCATCATGGCGTGGTCAGGACAAGCTGGTGCCGTACCAGCCTTCGCACGCCAGACCGGCATGGCTTGTATGGCGTGCCACGTCAGTTTTCCAGAGCTCACACCCTTCGGCCGATTCTTCAAGCTGACCGGCTACACACTGAAAAACAAGGACACCATCCCGATTTCAGGGATGCTGCAGGTCTCGCGCACCAATACGCGGACCATCGATCAGGACAACTTCGATTTCGTCCGCAATGGCGACACCGTTCCGCAACAAGCCAGCCTCTTCTACGCTGGCCGCATATATGGCCCGGTCGGAGCGTTCGCACAGTGGACCTATGACGGCATCGCCCATCACAGCGCACTGGACAACACTGACATTCGCGCCGCCGCGCATTTGACGCGGGAAGATGTCGATTTCATCTATGGCATCACCGTCAACAACAACCCGACAATGTCCGACGTCTGGAACAGCAGCCCGGCATTCGGTTATCCCTATGCTTCGCCCAGCATCGGCGTACCGCCTCTGGCTGCTACGCTGGTCGACGGCGGACTGGCTCAACAGGTCGTCGGTGCCAGCGCCTACGCATTCTGGCAACGCCACATCTATGCCGAGTTTGGCGCCTACCGCACCGCCGACCAGGCGTTCTCGATCTTCCGGGCTGGGCAGGACACCGCCACCCCGGGGGGCGTGGCCCGTCTGAGCGGTGCGAACCCCTACTGGCGCCTCGCGTACAACCAGGAATGGGGGCCGCACTCTGTGATGTTCGGCACCTTCGGCCTGCTGGCCAACCGGTATCCTGACAACACGATGCCTGGCACACCAACCGATCGATTCAGTGACTACGCACTCGATGCCCAGTATCAGTACCTGACCATGACACACGCCTTCACGGCGCAAATGGCATGGATCTACGAGGATCAGAACTGGCGCGCCAGCTTCCCGAGCGGGGGCATCGGCGCAGGTCCAACGCCTGCAAACCCGAAGGACCACCTCAACACCTTCAAGGCCAAGACGTCTTACTACTACCAACGTAAGTACGGCGGCTCGGTGGCGTTCTTCTCGACCACAGGCAATGCGGACCCGGGCCTCTACTCGCCAACACCGGTAACCGGTAGCGCCAACGGCCGTCCCGATACACAGGGCCTGATCCTTGAACTCGACTACCTCCCACATCCGCAGGTCAAGCTGGCGCTGCAGTACACGTGGTACACGAAGTTCAATGGGGCACATACCAATTACGACGGTAACGGCAGAAACGCGAGCGACAACAACATGATCTACCTGCTTGGCTGGTTCATGTTCTGACAGCCGCAAAGACTCAATCAGGTGACAGGAAGAGACGCGATGAAAACACTTCACAATTCCGCGTGGAAGCAACTGGCCGGCCTGCTCGTCGTCGCGGCGGCCGGATGGACCGCCACCGCCCACGCACAAGACGGTGAAAAACTGGCCGCGCAACTATGCGCGACCTGCCACGGCGTACACGGCAATAGCGGATCCCCAATGTTTCCGCGCCTGGATGGGCAAGTGCCAGGCTACCTGGAAGCCCAATTGAAGGGATTCCGTGATCATGCTCGCGGGGAAACCGACGCTCAAAGCTTCATGTGGGGCATTGCCTCACAACTCGATGACAAGACCATCGCTTCGCTGGCGGACTACTACGGACGTCAGACAGCCCCTGCTGGCCCGAGCGGCGACCCCGCACTGGTAGCCAAGGGCAAGGAAATCTTCGAGCACGGCCTTGCCAAGGAGGGCGTCCCTGCTTGTGCGTCGTGCCATGGCCAGCATGGTGAGGGACACGATACGTTCCCCCGGCTGGCGGGGCAGCACGAGGCTTATCTCGCGCGGCAGATCACCCACTTCCGAAGCGGAGCGCGTGGTAACGCCCCAGTGATGAGCGCTGTCGCACATACGCTCAACGACGAAGAGGCCAACGCGGTCGCGGCGTTCCTTCAATCGCAGTAGCACGCGTGGGCCCAAGGCTCTGGGGCCGCAGCCCGGGGACGCCTTGGCTATCGCGAGACCGCGCTGCTTCACAGTCGAGGCAGCGCGGCTGCGGTGTTCGTCCTGAGTTGAATCATCGCGCGCCAGCCTGCCCAGCCAACGCCACGGTCGGGATTTTCATCTTCAGCGCCCGGTTGGGACCGTTGATGGCTGTAGGACTGGATCGAACCCAAGCCAAACCCGGAATAGGTATCCGCGCGGCCGATCAAGCTCCGTAAGGCAGCGGGTGGCGCATCAGCTTTGCGCGACACACTGACCAGCCAATCCGAGGATGAAGCCATGGTCTTGCTGACCGGCTGCGTGGAGCGCATCTGTGAACGCGCTGGCAAGCCCCTGCCGGGCACCATCGACTACCGCGCAGAGCGCCGCAACCCCGGTCTTCGGGGTGGCAAGGTGATCAGGGCGCGGCGCGGCTACTCTCCTTAGGCAAGTGCCTCGGCAAGCTCAGCGGCCGAGGCGGCAACTTCGAGCACCCACGCCGTCGTCAACGCGGGCTGCGTAACGGGCAGCATGTGCCCGCCTTCCACGATCCGCAGATTCGCACGGTCAAGCTTGTGCGTGAGCGCTTCGCCCTGACGCCGGACGTTGAGGATGCGATCACCGCGCCCGTAGAGCACATCGACCGGCACGGTCATCGACGCATACCGACGCTCCATGTCGGGCAGATCCTCCGGTGCGCTGACGAGGTCGGACGATGCCGCGTAGAACACATGCGGGCGCAGGCCCAGCAAGCCGCCGCCCTTGAACGGAAAGTCCTTTGGCATCGACTCGGGCGCAAACACCATGGCAATGGCCTTGCGTGAGTTGAGAATCGACAGGGGGATCGCCAGCGTCCAGGAGACCAGCCGGCGCACCAGTGGCGACGTCAGCGCGAGGCCACTGAAAGCGCCGGGCGGCGTGCTTTCGGTATGTGTCAGCGGAGCGATCAGGGCAAGCCCGCGAACGGCCTGCGGATGATTGAGCCCCACCGCGAGCGCGATTGCCCCGCCCAGTGAGTGCCCGACCAGCAGCGGCTTTTCCAGCCCGAGCGTCTCGATGCACTGCGCAACCATGCGCGCCTGCGCATAGATGTTTGCGGTGGACGCCGCGCCGCGCAACGAGCGCCCCGAGCCCGGCCGGTCGATCGCGATCACGCGATGCGATTGCGCCAGGCGCTCCAGATCCAGGTACGCAAAATTGCGCAGATTGCCGCATAGACCATGCACCAACACGATGGCTGGGCCATGGCCACGGTCGGTGTAATGCACACGATCGCCGCCGACATCCATGAACTTGCCTTCTGGCGGAAAGCCCCTGGCAACACGACGCGCGATAAAAAAGGAGAACGCCACAAGCGCCGCAATCGTCAGGGCGATGGCATACAGGATGATCTGGATCACAGTCGTCTCGAATCGTTAAACCGGTTGGGCGACGCCGGCAGGCTGGGCGCGGCGCTCGAACTGCATGGCGCTGTCGGCAAGGTTGCCGAACTTGAGCATCAGCAGGTCGCGTGCGTAGTTCTGATAGGACTTCCACGGCTGCTTCGTGCCCTGTTTGGGCAGGATGGCCGCCGCACGCTGGATATAGCCGGAGGTCAGGTCCACGGCGGGCTCGAGGTGCATCGCGTCGTCGTCCAGACGCGGCACGCACGTGTCGAAGCCGTTCGTCTGCATGTGATTGAGCAGGCGGCACACGTATTGCGCGATCAGCTCCGCCTTGAGCGTCCACGAGGCATTCGTGTAACCGAATGACGACGCGAGGTTCGGCACGCCGCTATACATCATGCCTTTGTAGGACACGGTTTCCGCAAGATTCACCGGGCGGCCGTCGATCGTGATGGACGCCCCGCCCAGCACCTTGAGCTTGAGGCCCGTGGCGGTGACGATCACGTCTGCATCCAGATGTTCACCGCTCTTGAGCGACAGGCCCGTGGGCGTAAAACGCACGATCTCGTCGGTGGCAATGGACGCCTTGCCAGCACGGATGGTCTTGAAGAGGTCGCCGTTCGGTACGAGGCACAGGCGCTGGTCCCAGGGGTTGTAGCGCGGCGTGAGGTGCTTGCGCACGTCGAAGCCGGGGCCGAGCTGCTTGCCCGCCATGCGGATGATGAAGTCCTTGAAGGCTTTTGGCTTGCGGCGCGCCACGCTGTAGAAATACATCGTCAGCAGGACATTCTTCGTGCGCACCAGCCGGTGCGCCAGGCCGGAGGGGAGCCAGCGGCGCAGCATATTGGCCACGGCGTCCTGCTCCGGCCGCGACACGATATAGGTGGGCGAGCGCTGCAGCATCGTCACATGCTGCGCCGACGCGGCCATCGCGGGCACAAGCGTCACCGCTGTCGCCCCGCTGCCGATCACGACCACGCGCTTGCCTGTGTAGTCGAGGTCTTGCGGCCAGTGCTGCGGATGCACGATGCGCCCCTGGAACGCCGCCATCTCGGGCCATGTGGGCGCATGGCCTTGCGCATAATCGTAGTAGCCGCTGCACATGTAGAGAAACTTGCACGTGAAATGCAGAAGCGCCTCGCGCGCCCCGTCGCTATGCACGACCTGCACGGACCAGCGCGCGGCAGAAGAATCCCAGCTTGCGCCCGTCACCCTGTGGCGAAAGCGGATCGTCTTGTCGATGCCGAATACACGCGCCGTGTCGCGGATGTAATCCAGGATGGTCTGGCCATCGGAGATCGCCTTATCGCTGTGCCACGGCCGAAAGCTGTAGCCCAGCGTGAGCATGTCGGAGTCGGACCGGATGCCGGGGTAGCGGAACAAATCCCACGTGCCGCCGATGGTCGCGCGGCCTTCCAGGATGGCGAAGCGCGCCGACGGGCAACGCTCCCGCAGGTGATAGGCGGCCCCGATGCCGGAGAGGCCCGCGCCGACGATCAGCACATCAAGGTCCGTGTCCGGGGCGGCTGAGCGGCTGGCGCCCTCGTGGGTCATCGTCTCCATGCGGTCTCCCTGTTGGCGGCATCGCGGATGCCGCCCTGAATGTGGTGTTTCTCGTCACCACTTTAATTTTCAGGCGTCCTGGCGTCAAATAGCGAAATGGAAAAAACATTTGAAACGGCCAGAAAAGGCCGGCCGTACGGAGGTATGGCCCCGGAGGCGCGTGCGGCGGAGCGCCGCGAGGCACTCATCCGGGCCGCGACGCAGGTGTTCGGCACCGTGGGCTTCCGCAAGGCCACCGTGCGGGCGATCTGTCACGAAGCGAAGCTCAACGACCGCTATTTCTACGCGGCCTTCGACAGCCTGGAGGCGTTGCTGCGCGCGACGTACCAGTTGCACGCCGAAAGCCTGCGTGCGCAGGTCTGGCAGGCCATCGCAGCGGCCGATGACAGCCTGGAAGCGCGTGTCGACGCCGGCTTGCAGGCGTTCTTCGCGTTCTTGCGAGACCCCAGCGCCGCGCGGGTACTGCTGCTGGAAGTGATGGGGGTGAGCCCCGAAACCGATGCGACCTATCAACGCAACCTGCTGGAATTCGGTAAGCAGATCATGGCAATTGGTCAATCGCCACGCGCGCGGGCAGACGCTCTGGCTGGCGCGGACGCGCGCGCTGACCAGCGCATCATCGGCCTGGCACTGGTGGGCGCCATGACCAATGTCGGCGCGGCCTGGCTGCTGGGCGGCTATCGCGAAACCGAAGAAAAGATGGTGCGCAATTGCCGGCAGGTGCTGCTCGGCACCTTACAGTCCGTTGCCGCACGCTGACGGCGCCGTCACGCACCTGCCCCTCCAGCGAGCGAAAGCGCGCGGGTCAGCGAGCGTTGCGCCGCCTCAAGCCACCTCAAGCCACCTCAAGCCGGCCCAGGCGCACCACCGTCACGCCTGGCGCCAAGTGCCGCAGCGATGGCTGCAGGAGCACACAGTTGTCGAATGGCGTGACGATCCTGGTGTCGCCGTCGGTGGCGATCACGGTGCCGGCCCGAGCGATCACCTCCATGCCTCGGTAGTCTTCGGCAAAACGGAAGGCCGTGGACCGGGCGACCACCGCGTCGGCCACGCGGATGCACCGCACGTCGAGTGCAGGTGCAATGCCCAACCAAGGCGCCACGGTCGTCTCTTCGACCGTGCCCAGCACCGTCAGGAAGCGCGCGCAGGCATCGAGCGCAACGTCACGGCTCACGCGTTCAAAGTGCTGGCCGCACTCGATGAGCAATGCGTTCTTCGGGCTGGCGGCATCGCCAAAGCCACCGTAGTCGCGCACGCGTCGGCCAGCGGCGTGGCCAGCGTCAATCATCAGATGGGACGGCGCGCCAACCTGACGGCCGAACGCGACGCCCTTTTCCAGCGGGCCGGTCAGCATCAGCGGCGCAGCCTTTTCGTGCATCGAATGAATGTCGAGCAGACAGTCGACGGTGTCGATCACCGGACGCAGCACGCGCGCGCGGCGCAGCTCCAGCGTGTTGCCGGGGCCATCGAGCTTGTCGGCGGACCAGACACGGTTCAGATCTTCTTCGATGAAGCGGGTGGCGTCCGGGTCGCGGATGTCGAATCGTTCGTAGGCCTCGACATTGGCGAAGGACAGTGTCAGCCGACCGCGCACGGGGCGTACGCCGGCTGCAAGGAGCGTATCCACGGCGATGGCGCCGCACAGTTCGTTGCCATGCGTGAGCGCATTGATCATGACGTGCGGGCCCGGCACGCCGCTGTCGAACGTATGCACGTAGTCGACGCCATGTGTGCCGGTCTCCCAGCGGCGGATATCGGGTTTCTGCAACTCGATCGGGTAGACCGGCAGCGTGGCGCGCAGCGCCTCCAGGGTCATCATGCGAAGTCCTTGGTGAAACGAAAGATAGGTCTTGATTCAGTGCGCCCGGCTGCGACCCCGCAGCATCCACAGTGCAGCCAGGCTGATGAGCGTGGTGGCCAGCACATAGAAGCTTGGCGAGGTCTTACTATGCGTCACGCCGATCAGCCACGTGACGATGAGGGGCGAAAATCCGCCGAAGATCGTCACCGACACGTTATAGCTCAACGCCAGACCCGTGCCGCGCGTTCGCGTCGGAAAGATGTCGGCCAGCAATGCCGGGAGCGGGGCGAGAATGGCTGCCAGCAGCACGCCGACGATCGCCTGCATGATGAGCAGTGTCCAGAACGTCGGCCGCGCGACCAGCGTGGCGAACATCGGAACCGTCGACAACGCAATCACCACCATTGCCGTCGACACCACGCGAATACTGCCGAAGCGGTCGGCCAGCAGACCGAAAGCCGGCGCCATCACCATCAACATGGCACCGGTGATCATCGTGCACACCAGCGACGCACTGGTGGCGATGTGGAGCTGGTTGATAGCGTAGGTCGGCATGTAGACCTTCTGCACATAGTTGAACGCGGTGACAGCCACCACGACGCCCGCCCCCAACAGCAGCCCGGGCAGGCCCTGCGTCAGCGTGTCGCGCAGCGGCGAGCGCTCCGTCATCGCCGTGCGCTCCTGCGCCTGCATGGCAATGAACTCCGGTGTCTCGGGCGTCTGGCGGCGGATATACACGCCAATCGGGCCGATGAGCAAGCCGAACATGAACGCCACGCGCCAGCCCCATGCTTCGACCTGGGCGGTCGTCAGCGCGTAGGTCAGCCATGCGCTCAGCCCCGCGGCGAGCAGCGTGGCGAGGCCCTGCGTGGCCGCCTGCCAGCTTGCGTTGTAGCCCATGCGCTTGCCGTTGGCGTGCTCGATCATGAACGCTGTCGCCGAGCCGAACTCGCCGCCGGCCGAAAAGCCCTGCAGCAGCCGCGCCACGATCACGATGACCGGCGACCACAGGCCGATCGACGCATACGTCGGCGCAAACGCGATCATGGCGGTACCCAGCATCATCAGCAGGATCGACCATGTGAGCGCGGCCTTGCGGCCGACGCGGTCGGCATAGCTGCCAAGCACCATTGAACCGAGCGGTCGCATGATGAACGACACACCGAACGTGCCGACAGACAGCATCAGCGAGGTCCATGCGTCGCCCGTCGGAAAAAACAGCTTGCCGATGGTGATGGCGAAGTAGCCGTAGATCAGCAGATCGTAGTACTCGAGCGCATTGCCGACGCTGGCGGCCAGCACGGCGCGCCAGGGGGCGGGGTGTCGGTGCGTGTCGGTGACGCGTGCGGCTGCGTCGCCCGCATGGAGGGTGTTGGCTGGCATGGTTGTCTCCCCGTGGTCTGTGCCGGTCCGCCCGTTGAATCGCCAGGCGGTTGAAGGTTGCGGGGAGTCTAGGCGGCGCGCCCAGGGCGCTTGTGCCGTTTTGGCACAAGCTTGGGCTTTCTGCGGTGAAGCTGTTCCAGGCCCGTCTCAGGTGCCGCCAGCCGGCGCGTTGTCGACGGCCAGTTGCCACACCTCGTCAAGCAGGGCGCTCTGGTTGCTGCGCACGCGCACCATGCGGATATCGACGTGGATGTGCCAGGCTTCCCCGCCGGCCGGACGCAATGCGCCGTGATTGAGGTGCGGCTTGGCCAGGCGGTACGGCAACCAGGCCATGCCGAAGCCGCGCAGGGCCATCTCCTCCACCGCTTCGTAGAAATCCGCCTGGAATACGGGCTGAAGATGCGGCTTGTCGTCGGCAGCCGCGAGATGGCTATCGAGCATCTGGCGCAGTGTCAGCCCCCGCGCAAAGGCCAGCCACGGCAGCGGCGCCGCGGCTGAACCCGGCAGCGTGAACCGCGCGCGGCCGCGCTTGTCCGGCGCGCTCATGGGCAACAGCGTCTCGCTGCCGAGCCTGCAGTGATCGTATTTTCGCGGATCGAGCAGGACGTCTGCCTGCGGGCTGGCATAGGCGATCAGCAGGTCGACCGTGCCATCGGCCAGCGCCAGCACGCCCTCCTGCGTGCCGCCCGTGGTCACACTGAGGGGAAAGACGCCGCGCGCCTGCGCCAGGGTCTCGTACCAGCCGGGCACAAACGTGCGTGCCAGCGTGCGCCCCGTCCCGATCTTGAGCGCCACCGGCAACTGGGCTTCGCGCAGCAGCAGGCGCGCATCGTTCAAGCCATCGACCGCGTTGGCTGCCGCGTCCAGGAACAACCGCCCAGCGGGCGTGAGCGTGACCGGATGCTCGCTGCGCTCCACCAGCGCGGTGCCCACCCAGGCCTCCAGTGCCTTGATGCGACGCCCGAATGCCGGGTGTGTGACGTGACGGTTTTCCGCGGCACGGCTGAAGCTGCGGGTCTTCGCCAGTTCCTTGAAGTCTTCCAGCCATTTGATGTGCATGGCGCGTCCGGTCGTGAGGTGGGCGTGGGGTCTGCGCATTATCCCCGCCCGCCCCGGGAACTGCCTCAACGCTCGCGGTCTGTCGTGATCGCTTTGGTCACACATCCGTCGCGTTCACGACCCCGCCCCGCCCTTGACCAGCGGTATCGCCAATGCCGCTCATGCCTGCCCGGCCGCGATGCTCGCGTTTGCGGATGCGCAGTCGCTGCTCGCGAGCGATCGCCCGCAGACCTCGGGGTGGCCGTGGCTCTCGTCGGGATCCGGCACGCCACCCATTCGCAGCACCGTGAAATTGGCGCCGCCAAAGCGCTCCAGCACACGGGACGACCCCGCACGCGGCAGCATCTGCGCAACGGCAGTGAGGTCGACTAGCAGCGGCACGGCCGCCTCGACGCAAGAATGGGCAGCGGCGGACATCTCAGCTCCCCAAATGAAAAAAGCGATGTCGCACTTCATGCGACATCGCCTCGATCGCCTGCGTCTGGCGTGCGCCTAGTCGGTGTAGGACGCAGCACCGGCCATGACCAGCGCCTCCATGTTGTCTGCCGGCTTGAGGTGATCCAACCGGTAGCCGTGTTTGTACACCGCAACCAGGCGCACTTCATTCACCGGCTCAATATTCAGTTTCATGCGGATGCGCGACACGTGACTATCGATGGTTCGCGTGTACTCGAAGGCGTTACGGCCCCACACCTGCCCGAAGATGTGGTCGCGCGACAGCGTCCGGCCCACGCTCGAAAACAGCAGCAATGCGAGCTGGAACTCGATGCCCGTCAGGCCGACGGGCTCGCCGTGCAATGTCACCTGCTGGCGCTGCGGATTGAAGTGGTACGGGCCCACATCAAATGGCAACCGGCCATACGGAATCGGGTAGGCACGACGCAGCAACGCATCGACGCGCGCGCGCAGCTCCGGAATCCGGAAAGGCTTCTCGATGTAGTCGTCGGCCCCCTGCGAGAGCGCGCGCACGAGCCCCCGCTCGCCTTCTTCGGCCGTTACGAACAGGATCGGCAGGACTTCCTTGTGACGACTGCGCACCACGCTGACCACGTCGATGCCCAGCATGCCGGGCGTATGCCAGTCGAGGATCAGCATGTCGAAGGACGAACGTCCAAGCATGCGCAGCAACGTTGCACCATCGGCAAAGGTGACCACTTCGTGGCCTGACTGGGACAGGATCTGCACGATGACTTCGCTCTGGAAGGGATCGTCTTCAAGCAAGGCGATTCGCATGTTCGGTTCCACGAAAGTTGCGCACATGCATGCCGGGATGGCTCGGGCGTCTCTTGCGCACGATCAGTCGCGATCTCACGCGATCCATTGCATGTGTTGCGTGTCAGGCATTTTCATGGCGAGGTTTGCGACGAACCATGAGAAGAGTCCTAATTTGTGAAGCCCCCGGCGACCCGCCGCCGCCCTGCCAACGCATCCGGCGGTCGCGGATAAAAAAAGCCCGGACACACAGGGTCCGGGCTGCGGTGTTTCCCCACAACGTGACGGGATCGGAAACACCCAAGGGTCGCATATGCCGAACACATCGCAGCACACCGGGGGGAAGCGCTGCGACGTCTCACGGGGATGACGTCAAGGAAGGTCCGACGTTCTTGCCCGGCATATGTGCGCCACATCATGCCGCGGGTGGCCGGTATCGAGCTGGTTCGTCACATCATTTGACATGCCTCTGCATGCGCAAGGGGCAGCGCATCAGGTGGATTCGGCGTTTTCCAGTTCCTGCCGGATCGACTCCATCAACATGTCGACCAGCAGGCGCACGCGCTTGGGCACAAAGCGGGCAGACGGCGTGACAAGGTTCAATGGCTCGCCGCTCGTTGCGTATTCGGGCAGCACGCGTACCAGTCGCGGCAGCGGGGCATTGGCTCGCGCCACGGCACTCGCATACAGCGGCAGCGGGCCGATGCCGGTGCCGGATGCGATCAGCGACTCCAGGAACGACAGGCTGTCGGCATTCAGGCCCGCATGGACGGCCACGGTTTTCAGCCCATCGGGGCCGACGAGGCGCCATTGCGTTTCGCCGCGGCCCGTGCCGCGGAAGTCGAGGCAGCAATGGTCGGCCAACGCCTGCACACTTTGCGGGACACCGCGGCGCTGCAGGTAATCCGGCGAGGCAAACAGGCCGATCCGCAACACGCCCAGCGGCCGGGCCACCAGCGAGCTGTCCGCCAGGCGCCCCACGCGGACGGCCAGGTCGAAGCCCTCCTGCACCAGATCGACGTTGCGCGGCGTCAGGACGACGTCCAGATCGATGTCCGGATACTGCTGCATGAAGCGCGCGGCCACGGGCGCGACCAGAAGACGTCCCACATCTTCTGGGGATGTGATGCGCACCTTGCCGCGCGGCAGGTCCTGCAGCTCGCCGGCGCAGGTCGTGGCGCGCTCGATGTCCTCCAGCGCGTGGGACGCCACCTGGTACAGACTCTGGCCGGCATCGGTCAGGTGCAGGGTGCGCGTGGTGCGCTGTAACAGTCGTACGTTCAAATCCTGCTCGAGCGCGGCGACACCCCGGCTGACAGACGATTTCGGCAAATCGAGCCGCGCCGCCGCGGCGGTAAAGCTCCCCGCTTCCACCACGCGCACGAAGAGCGCCAACTGGTTCAGATCCATGGTTTCCTCCTGTTTTGGGGTGCTCGCCGGCTGATGGTTGTTATTGTCTCGTCCGGAGCAACATTTTTTCCCACCATAACCGACTAGTGCAAAGGGGGCAACCACCCTACATTTCGGATATGACCAATCCCCGAATCCAGGAGAACCACATGGGAACCCTCGTGCAACCGCAAGCGCCGCAACTCCAGAAGGGGCGCCGTGTCGAGCGGATCGTCACCGGCCAGGCAACGTCCGATGGCGCGGGCGTCAAGCTCACACGCGTGCTGACGAACAACCTGCAACGCCGGCTGGACCCGTTCCTGATGCTGGACGCGTTTCGCAGTGACGACCCGAACGACTATCTGGCCGGCTTTCCCGACCACCCGCACCGTGGCTTTGAAACGGTGACGTACATGATCGCGGGCCGCATGCGCCATCGCGACAGCGCCGGCCACGAAGGCCTGCTGCAACACGGCGGCGTGCAATGGATGACGGCCGGCAGCGGTGTCGTGCACTCTGAAATGCCGGAACAGGAAGATGGCGTGATGGAAGGCTTCCAGCTGTGGCTGAACCTGCCCGCCCGCGACAAGATGACGACGCCGTGGTACCGCGACATCCCCTCGAACGAGATTCCCGAGTTCACGACGCAAGACGGCGTGGCCGTGCGTGTCATCGCCGGGGAATCGCAAGGCGTGCAAGGTGCGATGACGCGTGAAGCGACGCAGCCGCTGTACCTCGACATCACGCTGCCGGCGGGTGCGTCGTTTGCGCAGCCGCTGCCGGCCGGGCACAACGCGTTCGTCTACGTGTTCCGTGGCAGCGCGCTGGTGGGCGACGCCGAAGCATCTGGCAACGCTGGGCTGCAGCGCGTGGAAGACAAGCAGATGGCCATCCTCGCCAACACGGAAGGCGCCGAGGGCGTGGTCATCCGGGCGGGCGACGCACCGGCTCGGGTGCTGCTGGTGGCTGGCAAGCCGCTGAACGAGTCGATTGCCCAATACGGCCCGTTTGTGATGAACACGCAGGAAGAGATTTTCCAGGCTGTTCGAGACTTCCAGGCCGGCAAGTTCGCCTAAGCCCAAGCCTCAAAGAAAAACCGCCGCTCGGTTTCACCAGAGCGGCGGTTCATCCAACAGCGCGATCTGCTCGCGCAATTCCAACACCCGGTCCTGCCAGTAGCGTTGCGTGTTGAACCACGGAAACGCGGCAGGAAACGCCGGATCATTCCAGCGACGCGCCAGCCATGCGCTGTAATGCAGCAGGCGCAGCGTGCGCAGCGCTTCCACCAGATACAGCTCGCGCGTGTCGAATTCGCAGAAGTCTTCATAGCCGGCCAGCAGGCTGGCGAGCTGCGATTGCATCGACGCGCGATCGCCCGAGAGCAGCATCCACAAGTCCTGCACGGCGGGGCCGGTGCGGCTGTCGTCAAAGTCGACGAAATGCGGGCCCGCGCTGCGCAGCGGATCACCCTGCTTGGCGTCGGCCTCTTCGATCCAGAGGACGTTTGAGGCGTGGCAATCGCCGTGCAGGCGCAGCAGCGAAACGTCGCCCGCGCGGTCGTAGCAGCGGCGCACGCCGTCAAGCGCGGCATCGGCCACGCTGCGCCAGGCCGGCAACAAATCGGGCGGGATGAAATCGTGTTCGAGCAGCCAGTCGCGCGATTGCACGCCGAAGGTGTCGATGTCGAGTGCGGGCCGGGCCATGAACGGCCGCTGCGCGCCGATGGCGTGAATGCGACCGAGGAAACGGCCCATCCATTCCAGCGTGTCGTCGCGGTCGATGGCCGGCACCCGGCCGGCACAGCGCGGGAAAACCGCAAAATGCCAACGCTCGAACGTGTGCAGCGTGCGGCCGTCGATTTCCAGCGGCGCGATCACGGGGATTTCCGCCGCCGCGAGTTCTGCCGTGAAGGCATGCTCTTCGACGATCTGCGCTTCGGTCCAGCGGCCCGGGCGGTAGAACTTGACCACCACTGGCGCGCTGTCTTCCACGCCGGCCTGGTAGACGCGGTTTTCGTAACTGTTGAGCGCGAACATGCGGCCGTCCGGCATCAGCCCGACCTGCGCCAACGCATCGAGGATGCTGTCGGGCGTCAGGCCATCGTAGGGCGCTTCAGCGGATGCCGGTTGGCCGTCGTCGTGCATGAACGTCAGGCTTTACGGCCGCCGAGCAACGCAGCCGCCTTGGCAAACAAACCGTTGAACGGCTGCTTGGCCGGCTGTCCCTTGTGGGCTGGCTGCGCGGCTTGCGTTTTCGATGCCCGGCGTTGTTGTCCACCCTGCCCGCCTTGCCCACCGCCCTGGCCTTGGCCTTGGCCATTGCCCTGACGTTGGCCGCGGGCTTGCGATTGACCATTGCGCGGCTTCGGCGCAGCTTGGCCGTCACGTTGACCGGGCTGACCTTGCGCCTGACGCTGGCGGCTGCCGGCACCTTTGCGACCCTGGCCTTGGCCTTGATTCTGGCCCTGGCCCTGGCTGTTACCGCTCGACTCGCGACGCGGTTCGCGAGGCTCACGCGGAGCCCGCGGCTCGCGCGGAGCGGTGTTGCCGCTCGCTTGGCGAGGCTGCTGGCTGCGGCCACCGCCGGGGCGGCCACCGCGCGCGTTGCCGCCACGGCCCGCCGAGTTGCGCCCGTTCGGAATCGGCTCCGCTGCGATGGTCGGGTCCGGCTCGAAACCTTCCAGCACCGTGCGCGGCAGTTCGCGCTTGATGAGGCGTTCAATGTCACGCAGCAAGCCGTGCTCGTCCACGCAGACCAACGAGATCGCCTCGCCTTGCGCGCCCGCGCGGCCCGTGCGGCCAATACGGTGCACGTAGTCCTCGGGCACGTTCGGCAAGTCGAAGTTCACCACGTGCGGCAGTTGGTCGATGTCGATACCGCGCGCGGCGATATCGGTGGCAACCAGCATGCGCAGCGTCCCCGCCTTGAACTCCGACAGCGCACGCGTGCGTGCCGCCTGGCTCTTGTTGCCGTGAATGGCCAGCGCCGGAATGCCGTCGCGCGTGAGCTGCTCGGCCAGGCGGTTGGCGCCGTGCTTGGTGCGCGTGAAGACGAGCACCTGGTGCCAGTCGTTGTCGCGCACGAGCTTGGCCAGCAATTCGCGCTTGCGCTCGCGGTCGACCGGGTAGATGCGTTGTTCGACTGTTTCGGCTGTCGTGTTGCGGCGCGCGACTTCGATCAGCGCCGGCTTGTCGAGCAGGCGATCGGCCAATTCGCGGATGTCGTCGGAGAACGTTGCCGAGAACAGCAGGTTCTGGCGCTTGGGCGGCAGGATGTTGAGGATCTTGCGGATGTCGTGGATGAAGCCCATGTCGAGCATGCGATCGGCTTCGTCCAGCACCAGCAGTTCAATGTGCGACAGATCGATGGTGCGCTGGCCGACGTGGTCCAGCAGGCGGCCCGGCGTGGCCACGACGATATCGACACCGCGCTTGAGCGCATCGATCTGCGGGTTGATGCCGACGCCGCCGAACATCACCATCGATTTCAGCGGCAGGTATTTGCCATAGGCGCGCACGCTTTCTTCAACCTGCGCGGCAAGTTCACGCGTGGGCGTCAGCACCAGCGCGCGGATCGGAAAGCGCATGCCCTGCGGCGTCTGCACCTTGCTGGGCTGCGAGGCAGACAGGCGATGCAGCAGCGGCAGCGTGAAACCGGCGGTCTTGCCGGTGCCGGTCTGTGCACCGGCGAGCAGGTCACCGCCCTTGAGGATGGCGGGGATGGCCTGGCGTTGAATAGGGGTGGGTTCTGCGTAGCCGAGTTCGGCCACGGCGCGTACCAGCTTGTCTGACAAGCCGAGTTCGGAAAACGACATGGAAAGCGATTGGACCGGCGTGTCCCGCGCATTCGTTCGTGCGCCAATCGTGGACAGAGCCTGGGTAGGTGACGGGGCGACTGGACCCCGGGGACTGCGAAGGAGCGTAGTTTAACAGCATGCCGCATCGAGCCCCGACGACACGGCCTATTCCGCCCATTACCCACGGCCCGCAAACGCAATGCGCTCCCGAGGCGCATCACCCCGTCGCCCAGGCGCTGCGCCGGCAATGGGGGCTGTGTAGGGCCGAAGATGCGCCAGGAACGCCACGTCGGCAGTCGGGAGCGGCCGCTGTTCGAGCGGCTTTTCTCATGCTGGCGTCTGTCGATGCAGAGCGGCTGCCGCATGCTCCAGCGGACTGGAGTCGCTGCGTCAACCGGTCGGCTGACGCCTCCCGTTCGAACCGCAGCCTCCTTTGCACAGTCGGAATGTTTGCGCCCACTCACGGCCAGACCCTTGCGTTTCATACGCTGCCGTGGCAATCACTTCGGCTCTAGAGTCCTTACTCGAATTGGGCGCTTGGCGTTTTCAAACGTCTGTTCCTAACATGCCCCAGCAACACAAATACACATGTTTGAATCGTGTGTTCGATCACTGCAATGCAGCAATCGGGCCCGATATCAGACCAAAAAGAGACGAGGTAGGAGACATGGGACGTCCTGGAGCAGGTGACACCAAGGGCCGCATTCTGGAAGCCACCGAACTGCTGTTCATCGAGTTCGGTTACGAGGCGATGTCGCTGCGGCAGATCACCGCGCGCGCCAAGGTCAATCTGGCGGCGGTCAACTATCACTTCGGCAGTAAGGAAGCGCTGATGCAATCGGTGCTCGGCCGCCGCCTTGATCCGCTCAACACGCGCCGCCTGGCGCTGCTCACCGCGTGCGAAGCGCGCTGGACCAAGGAGCAGCTCACCTGTGACCACGTCCTGGGCGCCTTGTTCGTGCCCGCGCTCCAGATGGCGCGCAATCCCGAGACCGGTGGGCCCGCCTTCCTGCGTCTGATGGGCCGCGTGTATTCCGACACCTCGCCGTTCGTGCAGAACTACCTGTTCGGCCATTACGCGCCGGTGTTCGATCGATTCTTCGAAGCGTTTTCGCGCGCGCTGCCGCACCTGCCGCGCCCGGAACTGGGCTGGCGCCTGCACTTTGCGCTCAAGGCGCTTGCCGGCGTGCTGGCTGGTGACGATCTGAACAACCTGCTGCCGATGTTCACACAGGGCAAACCGATGACCGATGCCTCGCTGCTGGCCCGCCTGACGGCGCTGGTGGTGGCCACGCTCAACGCCCCGCTGCCCGGCGAGGCCGGCGCGCTCGATCAGGTCGTCGAACTGGCTGAAGCCCAGGTGCCCACGCCCGTCGCGCAGATCGGCGACGCTGCCACCGGCAGTGACGGCGGCAGCGGCCACGGCGGGTCTGGCCGCCAGGCAGGACACGGGAACGGCCGCGCAACGGAACGCGGTGCGACGCCCGCCACCGCCTCGCCCTTCTCCGGTGATCTGTTCGGTCGCACGCCCGGCGTACGCGCCAGCGCCGACCTGGTCACCGATGAGCACGACGATCCTGCCCCGGACCATCAAGCCGACGAGGACGAGGACCGCGAGGCCGGCGCGCCTACCGCGCGGACTCGGGCCTTGGCCATCCGCCGCAGCAACGCCGCCCGCGCGATCTTCCCCGCCAACCCGATGCGCCCCTGGCGCAGCCCCACCGCCTGACAGGCCAGACCCGCGCCGAACGCCCGCGTTCCGGCGCGGGAGCTGCCCGGACCTCGGGCGGGCGCCGGATGCCCGGCCACTGAACTCATGATACGGAGACGCTCATGACGATCTGGATCGTCCTGCTTTGCATCGGCGCGCTCGCGCTCGCCAGCATGGAGGCTTCCGCTCTGGCCTGGCTGGTTGCCACCGCCGGGTGGCTTGCGGCCGGGGCGTGGCTTGGACTCGTCGGGCCGATCCTGGCGGCGGGGCTCGCCGTGGTGTTCGTTCTGCCCGCGCTCGTGCTGGCATGCAAGCCGCTGCGCCGCGCGGTGATCACGCGCCCGGTGCTGGCCATGTTCCGCAAGATCATGCCGTCGATGTCACCTACCGAGCGCGATGCGATTGAAGCCGGCACCGTCTGGTGGGACGCCGAACTGTTTTCCGGCCGCCCGAACTGGTCGCGGCTGCTGTCCGCACCGCAGCCGCGCCTCTCGCCGGAGGAGCAATCCTTCCTCGACGTGGAAACGGAAAAGCTGTGCGACCTGGCCAACGATTGGGAAAGCACGCAGATCTGGCAGGACATGTCGCCCGAGGCATGGGCCTACGCCAAGCAGGCCGGTTTCCTCGGCATGATCATCCCGAAGGCATACGGCGGCAAAGGCTTCTCGGCCTACGCGCACTCGCAGGTGGTGATGAAGCTGGCAACGCGCTGCTCGGCCGCTACCGTGTCGGTCATGGTGCCGAATTCGCTCGGCCCGGCAGAGCTGCTGCTGCATTACGGCACCGAGGCGCAGAAGAACCACTACCTGCCGCGACTCGCTCGCGGTGAAGAGATTCCCTGCTTCGCCCTGACCAACGCCTATGCCGGATCCGATGCGGCCGCCATCCCGGACGTGGGCATCGTCTGCCGCGGCATGCACGAGGGCCGCGAGACGCTCGGTTTCCGCGTGACCTGGAGCAAGCGCTACATCACGCTCGGGCCGATTGCGACCGTGCTCGGCCTTGCCTTCCGCGCGGTGGATCCGGACGGGCTGCTCGGCGGCGACAAAGAGCCCGGCATCACGTGCGCGCTCATTCCGACGCGGCATCCGGGCGTGAACATCGGCCGCCGCCACTGGCCACTGAACGCGGTGTTCCAGAATGGCCCGAACTGGGGCAAGGACGTGTTCATCCCGATCGACTGGGTGATCGGCGGACGGGCGCAGGTTGGCGGCGGCTGGCGCATGCTGATGGAGTGTCTGGCAGCCGGCCGCGCGATTTCGTTGCCGTCATCGAACGTGGGCCTGGCCAAGCTGGCCGTGCGCTCGACCGGCGCGTACGCTGCCGTGCGACGCCAGTTCCGCACGCCCATCGGCAAGTTCGAGGGCATCCAGGAGGCACTGGGCCGCATGGGCGGCAACCTGTACATGATGGATGCAACGCGTCGCCTGTCCGCGCTGGCTGTGGACCTGGGCGAGAAGCCGTCCGTCATCTCCGCGATTGCCAAGTACCACGTCACCGAACGGGCGCGCGATGTGGTGAACGATGCGATGGACATCGTCGGCGGCAAGGGCATCTGCATGGGGCCCAACAACTTCCTGGCGCGCGCGTATCAGCAGGTGCCGATTGCCATCACGGTGGAAGGCGCCAACATCATGACGCGCTGCCTGATCATCTTCGGGCAGGGCGTAATCCGCTGCCACCCGTATGTGCTGCGCGAGATGACGGCCGCTCAGGGCAGCGATACGCCGGAAACGCTGCGTGCATTCGATGCGGCTCTGTTTGGGCACGGCGCATTCCTTGCGGGCAACTTCGTGCGCGCGTTCCTGCATGCTCTGACCGGCGGGCGCATGGCGGCAGCGCCGTCGAATGCTGCGCCGGACATGCAGCGCTACTACCGCGCCGTCAACCGCTTCTCCACCGCGCTGGCGTTGTTGTCGGACGTGTCGATGTTCACGCTGGGCGGCACGCTCAAGCGCCGCGAGAGCATCACCGGGCGCCTGGGCGACATCCTCTCGCAGCTCTATCTGATTTCGTCTGCGCTCAAGCGCTTCGAAGATGAAGGCCGCCCGGCGGAAGATGCGCCGCTGGTGCATTGGTCAGTGCAGGATGCGCTTGTGAAAGCCCAAGACGCGCTCGATGGCGTACTGGCGAACTTCCCGAGCCGCGGCGTGGCCGGGCTGCTGCGCGCGCTGATCCTTCCGTTCGGCTCACCGTATTGCAAACCGTCGGACGCACTGGCCGCGCAGGTGGCCGAATTGATGCAGACGCCGGGTGCAGCACGCGACCGCCTGCTGGCTGATTCGTACTGCCCGACTCCCGACATCGACCCGATTGCGTACGGCGAAGCAGCCTTCCGCCTGCAACCCTCCGTGGATGCAATCGAGCAGCGCTTGAAACCTGTCATCCGCGAAGGCAAGCTGCCGCCCGTGCCGCAAAGCCTGCCCGACTTCGAGGTCTGGACCGCGCAAGCCGTGGCTCAAGGCTTCATCGATGAGGCCGAGCGCGCGCAGCTCTGCGACTACGCGCGCTATGGCGAACACGCCGTCGCCGTGGACGACTTCCCGCCCGACTTCAACCTGCTGGACGACCTGCAGCGCCGCAAGGATGCGCTGGAGGCTTTGCAGGCCGCCGAACGTCGCGCGGCCTGACCAACGACAACCACAACGATGCAAGACAAGTACCTCGACTTCGTGGGTTCCGGTTTCGGCAAATGGCTGTCGGCCAACCTCGGGCTGCCGCAGCCGGTGCCGCTGCGCCGCTATCGGACGGGCGAGCCGGAGTTCGTCGGCCCGTTCCTGATGGGTGCGGCGCCGGGTGGCGCCATGCGCGACACGCTGGCCGCGCTGTTTGCCGAGATCGAAGTGCCGACGCGCTTCCATGAAAGCGATCCGGAATGGCTCGGCGCGGCCAATCGGCACGGGCAGATCACGGGGCGGTTCGTTGCAACCACGGGCAAGGACGGCGACGCGTCTGATCGCATCGGCGGCATCGTTTTCGATGCGACGGGCATCACATCCGTCGACGGGCTGGATGCGCTGTATCACGTGTTCCACGACGGCGTGCGCGCCATCGGCCGGTGCGGGCGCGTGGTCGTGATCGGCCGCCCACCCGAAGGCTGCAAAACACCCGAGGCTGCCATCGCCCAGCGTGCACTCGAAGGGCTGACGCGCTCGCTGGGCAAGGAAATCCGGCGCGGCTGCACGGCGCAACTCGTCTACGTGACCGATGGCGCGGAAGACGTGGCGGCCTCCACCTTGCGCTTCCTGCTCTCGGCCCGCTCCGCGTATGTCTCGGGGCAGGTGGTGCGGGTGCGCCCGGCGCCAGTTGTCTCGCTGGACTGGCAAAAGCCGTTGGCCGGACGCACGGCCCTGGTCACCGGGGCATCGCGCGGCATTGGCGCAGCCATTGCGCAGGTGCTGGCCCGCGACGGCGCGCGCGTGTTGTGCCTGGACGTACCTGCGGCGCAGGACAACCTGAACGCCGTCGCGCGGGAGGTCGATGGCGAGGCGCTGGTCTATGACATCGCCGCACCTGAAACGCCCGCCCTGCTCGCGCAGCAGCTTTCGGCGCTTGGCGGCGTCGACATCCTCGTGCACAACGCCGGCATCACGCGCGACAAGACCATTGCGCGCATGACCGAACCCGCCTGGCGCAGCGTGCTCGACATCAACCTGAGCGCGCAGCTGCGCATCAACGACGCGCTCCTCGGGGCCAAAGCGCTGCGCGCGGGCGGAGCCATCGTCTGCGTGTCGTCCATCAGCGGCATTGCGGGCAACCTCGGGCAGACCAACTATGCGACATCCAAGGCGGGCGTGATCGGGCTTGTCCAGGCAAGCGCCCCGCTGCTGGCCGAGTGCGGCATCACGATCAACGCCGTCGCACCCGGCTTTATCGAAACGCAGATGACAGCAGCCGTGCCGTTCGCCATCCGCGAGGCGGGCCGCCGCATGAACGCGATGAGCCAGGGCGGCCAACCCGTCGACGTGGCGGAGACGATCGCGTGGTTTGCCAATCCGGCCTCGAATGGCGTGACGGGCAACGTCGTGCGCGTGTGCGGCCAAAGCCTGCTTGGGGCTTGAGATCATGCGCGCTACCGCCACGCCCCCACGTTCTGCCGCGACGCCGTTCGTCCCCACGCAGATGCTGGTGACCGAGAGCCCCACGCCGGGGGCGCTGGCCTGGCGCGCATTGCTGTCGCAACGCAAGGGCAAGCGCGGCGGACCACTGCCGCGCCGCACGCTGGTCCGCCAGGAGGTGCCGCTCGATGCGCAGCACATCGCCGACTATGCGGCCGTGTGCGGATTTTCGCCCCTGCATGGCGTGCCGATGACCTATCCGCATGTGCTCGGCTTTCCGCTGCAGTTGATGTTGATGACGGAATCGGCGTTTCCCTATCCGGTCATCGGCCTCGTGCACCTGTGCAATACGATCCGCCAGCATCAGCGTCTGCAGGCAGGCGAGCGCGTACGCGTGGAGGTGCGTCCGCGCCGGCTGTTCCAGCATGCACGCGGGCAGGCGTTTGCCATCGAAACGGTGGTCATCAAGGCCGGTGCGGTGGTCTGGGAGTCGCTTTCCACGTACTTGCGCGTGGGCGTGCCATCGCCACAGGGCGCACCGCTGATTCCGCTGCCGGTGGCGCCGGACCTGACGCCCGACGGCCGATGGGACGTGCCCGCGGACACCGGCCGCCGCTACGCCAGCGTGTCCGGCGACTGGAACCCCATTCATCTCTCGGCGCTCGGCGCGAAGCTGTTCGGTTTTGCGCATCCGATTGCGCACGGCATGTGGACCAAGGCGCGCGCACTGGCGGCGCTGCTGCCGGCCGAGCCCCTCGCACGGGCGGAAGTGGTGGCGGAGTTCAAGATGCCGCTGGCGCTGCCCGGTGGCGCCACGCTGTGGCGAGCCAACGAAGCGGCGCCGGGCCGAGCGTTCGAGGTGCGCAACACCGCGGGCGACAAGCCGTATCTGCGTGGCGTGCTGACCCTGCCGCTGCAACCAGACCACACCGGAGACTGAACCCATGCTCGTCAACGCGCAGGTGCGCCGCGTCGCCATTCTCGGGGGCAACCGCATTCCGTTTGCCCGCTCGAACACGGCCTACGCCACGGCGTCGAACCAGCAGATGCTGACGGCCGCACTGCAAGGCCTGATCGACCGCTTCCAGCTGCACGGCCAGCGCCTGGACGAGGTAGTGGCGGGGGCCGTCATCAAGCACGCGCGCGATTTCAACCTGACGCACGAGACGGTGCTCTCCACCACGCTCGCCAAGCAGACGCCCGCATACGACGTGCAGCAGGCTTGCGGCACGGGGCTGGAGGCGGCCATCCTCGTCGCCAACAAGATCGCGCTCGGGCAGATCGACGTCGGCATCGCCGGCGGGACCGACACCACCTCCGACGCCCCGATCGGCTTGAACGAAAAGATGCGCAAGGTGCTGCTCGAAGCCAATCGCGCCAAATCGACCGGCGCGCGCATCAAGGCGCTGAGCGGGCTGCGTCCGTCGATGTTCGTGCGGCCGCTGCTGCCACGCAACAGCGAGCCGCGCACGGGCCTGTCGATGGGTGAGCACTGCGAGCTGATGGCCAAGCGCTGGGGTATCCGCCGCGAAGACCAGGATGCGCTGGCCCTGCGCAGCCACCACAACCTGGCCGCCGCCTATGAACGCGGCTTTTTCACCGACTTGATGACCGCCCATCTTGGGCTCGATCGCGACAACAACCTGCGCAGCCATCTCACGGCCGAGCAGCTTGCCAAGCTGCAGCCCGTGTTCGATCGCAGTGCCGCCGGCACCATGACCGCCGGCAACTCCACACCACTGACCGACGGCGCCTCTTGCGTGCTGCTGGCCAGTGAGGATTGGGCACGCGCGCACAACCTGCCGGTGCTTGCGTACATGACGTGCGCCGATACGGCGGCCGTCGATTTCTTCAGCGGCACTGCGGAGCAGAACGAAGGCCTGTTGATGGCGCCGGCATATGCCGTGTCGCGCATGCTGCAGCGCGCCGGCCTGACGCTGCAGGACTTCGACTACTACGAGATCCACGAAGCCTTTGCCGCCCAGGTCCTGTGCACGCTGGCGGCGTGGGAATCGGCCGAGTACTGCCGGGAGAAGCTCGGCCGCGGCGCGCCCCTGGGCAGCATCGATCGCAGCAAGCTCAACGTGAACGGCAGCTCGCTGGGCACCGGCCATCCGTTTGCGGCAACCGGCGGGCGCATCGTCGCCACGTTGGCCAAGATGCTGGCGCAGCGCGGCAGCGGGCGCGGCCTGGTATCGATCTGCGCGGCTGGCGGGCAAGGCGTGGTCGCCATCCTTGAACGACCGGAGCACCTATCGCATTGACCCACAGGGCCCATCGGAATGGGCCCCCACCAACCGCGCGGCACATAAAAAAACCACGCCGCGCTTTCATGGACGGAGACACCATGAACACCGTTGCCGACAGCACCATCCTGACCGACCGTATCTGGCTGAAGTCCTACCCCGGGGGCGTACCTGCCGAGATCGATCCCGACCGCTATCCCTCGCTGGCCGAGGTATTCCGCGAATCGGTGGAAAAGTACCGCACGCGCACCGCCTATGTGAGCGTCGGTACGGAAATGACCTACGACGAATGCGAGCGCCAGGCGAAGCACTTCGCTGCGTGGCTGCAATCGCGCGGCGTGAAGAAAGGCGATCGCGTGGCGATCATGCTGCCCAACTGCCTGCAGTATCCGGTCTGCCTGTTCGGCACGCTGCTGGCTGGCGCCATCGTCGTCAACGTGAACCCGCTGTACACCGTGCCAGAGCTTGCGCATCAACTGCGCGATTCCGGCGCACAGACGATCGTCGTGCTGGAGAACTTCGCGCGCACGCTGGAGCGCGCACTGCCGGGCACGCAAGTTCGCAACATCGTCATCACCGGCATTGGTGACCTGATGGGCAGCGGGCTCAACTTGAAGGGCCGCGCACTGAACTTCGTGATGCGCCATGTCCAGAAGCAGGTGCCGCCCTACAAGCTGCCGGCGCCGGTGCAACTGCGCGACGCGCTGGCCATCGGCCGCTCGCGCGCGCTGCAGGCGGTGCAACTGACGCCGGAAGACATCGCCTTCCTGCAATACACCGGCGGCACCACGGGCGTGGCCAAGGGCGCGATGCTCACCCACCGCAACATCGTCGCGAACCTGCTGCAGGCGGAAGAGTGGTCCAAGAGCATGCTGACCGGCGATGTGGAAACAAATGTCACGCTGCTGCCGCTGTATCACATCTTTTCGCTCACGGTGAACCTGCTGATGTTCATGACGCAGGGCGGGCGCAACATCCTGATCGCCAATCCACGCGACACCAAGCGTGTGCTGTTCATTCTGCGCAAGGAACGGTTCTCTGGCATCGCGGGGGTGAACACGCTGTTCAATGCGCTGCTGGAAGATCCGGACTTCGCCAAGCGCGACTTCTCGGCCATGAAGATCACCATTGGCGGCGGCATGGCCGTGCAGCGGGCGATTGCGGAACGCTGGAAGAAGGTCACCGGCCACACCATCGTTGAAGGCTACGGATTGACCGAATGCTCGCCCGTCGTGTCGATGAACCCGCCGCACGTCACTGAGTTCAGCGGCACGATCGGCCTGCCGGCGCCGTCCACCGAAGTCCGCTTCAAGCGCGATGACGGCACAATCGCGGCGCTGGGGGAGCCGGGCGAGCTGCAGGTCCGCGGCCCCCAGGTGATGCGCGGCTACTGGCAGCGCCCCGAAGAAACCGCCAAGGCCATCGATGGCGACGGCTGGTTTTCCACCGGCGACATCGGCGTGATGGACGCCAGCGGCTACATCCGCCTGATCGACCGCAAGAAGGACATGATCCTGGTCTCGGGCTTCAATGTGTATCCGAACGAGATCGAAGACGTAGTCGCGCTGCATCCGGAGGTGCTGGAGGTCGCGGCCATTGGCGTGCCGGACCCGGTGGCCGGCGAGCGCGTGAAGATCATCGTCGTGCCACGCACCGGCGCCCTCACCGAGCCCGCGCTGCTTGAGCACTGCCGCGCGCACCTGACGGGCTATAAGATGCCGCGCATTGTCGAGTTCCGCCACGAAGAGCTGCCCAAGTCGACCGTCGGCAAGATCCTGCGCCGCGAGCTGCGTGATGCCGACCCGGACATCAGGCGCGCCCGCGCGGCACAGGAGCAGCCATAACCCCACGGATCCGGAGACCCGCATGTCATCGCGCACCCTCGCCCTGTTGACGGCGCTTGCCTGCAGCGCGGCCGGTTGGGCCCAGACGCCGCAAGCCCCGGCGCCTGCTGCCACTGCGGCGGCCGTGCCCGCCGCGCCGTCCGCTGCGGTGGCCGGCTTTTCCGCCATGGACATTGGCCGGCAGGCCGCGTGGCTTGGCAGCCAGACCCGCGCCAACGCCTTCGCCGACTGGTCTGATGACGACATCCTCGCGATGGCCCAGGCGATGAAGCCCGAAGCGCTCACGCGCTGGCTGCGCGCAGAGGCCAATCATCTGCCCGAGTACGAATACCGCATGCGCCGCCAGGAGCGCGTGAAAGACCAGTGGCAGAGCCAGCCTTCGCTCATGCTCGTGCGCTACCGCAACGCGCCGCGCCAGGTGTACGCGCGCTGGCTCAAGGGCGGCGCGCATGCTGGGCAAGAGATCATTTACGACGAAACCGTGCGCAAGAATGAGATGTACGGCCATCTCGGCGGCCTGTTCGGCTTTGCGGCCATCTGGAGCGCCCTCGACGGACCGCTCGCCAGATCGCAGTCGAACCACACGGCGCGTGAGCTCGGGCTGCAGTTCATCGTCGATATGCTCGAGCGCGACGGACGCGCACACGTCGCCGCAGGCGGCACCGGCAAATTCAGCGAGGCCAGGATGGTGACCGAGGAGGGCGAGCGGATGCTGCGCCTGACCTGGGACGCTCCAAGCGGGCCGCCAACGTTCTACGCCAAACGCGTCCGCCTGTATTTCGACCTCAAGAATCCGTGGGTACGTGTCGAAGAATCATGGGATGAATCGGGCAACCAGCTTGAGAAGATCACCATTGAGAGCGTGACGCGCAGAACGTGGAACGACCAGACCTTCAACCCCAGGAATCCCGAATACAAGTTTTGAAGTTCAGCCCGCAGACCGTTGCGCACCAAGGCTCCGCCATCCGGCGGACGGTATCAAACGCGACTAGGGGAAACCCTTGTTGCATGCGTACCAGCTAGAGGAAAGCTTCGATCAACGCAGTGAAATCGCTGCGTTATGCTGCGGAAACACAAATCGCCACACCTCGGCGAAATAACGATCCCACCCTGAGAGACGCCACATGAACCGCTTTGCCCGCCGCTTTGCCGCAGCATTCGCCTGCGCTGCCGCCAGCACCCTTGCTGCCCCCCTGGCTCACGCCCAATCCACCGCAGAGGCCAACGTGGCCGCAAGCGCCAGCAGCGGCAGTGGCAGTAGCGCCAGCAGCAGCGGCGGCTTCAGCGGCTTCATGGACGATTACGTCTGGGGCCGCAACGTCATGGCACTGGGCTGGTTCTACATCCGCCCGATGGATTCGGCCACGCCGCTGACCACCACCACCAGCGCGCTGGGCCTCGGCACCTACCAGTCGCCGGGCACTGACGTGAAGGTCAGTAACGCCAATACGCTGTCGCTGACGTTCACGCACTTCTTCAACGACAACATTGCCGGTACGTTCGTGGGTGGCGTGCCGCCCAAGTTCAACCTGTATGGCAGCGGCAATGTGATCGCGCCGGTGCCGGTTATCGGGCCGCTGACGCTGATCAACCTGGGGCTGCCGCAAAACAACCCGATCGCCACCGTGCGTGAATGGAGCCCTGCGGTCGTTGCGCAGTACTACTTCGGCACCAAGGAGAGCAAGTTCCGCCCGTTCGTCGGCGCCGGTGTCAGCTACAACTTCTTCACCAACCTGCGCCTGAATTCGAACTTCGTGAACGCGCTGCAAAACCTCGGGCAGGTGCTGCAGCTCGGCATGGGACAGGTGCCGACGGGCCCGGCCAAGGTAACGGCGGAAACGTCCAGCTCGTGGACGCCGGTCGCCAACGTGGGGGTGTCGTACGAGTTCGCCAAGAACTGGACTGCCATCGGCACGGTGTCGTACCTGCCGCTGAAGACAACCTCCACCATCACGATCCGCAGCCAGCAAGGCCAGGTGCTGGCGGTCAACAAGACCGACATCAAGGTCGACCCGATCGTGTTCGGGCTGGCTGTGGGTTACAAGTTCTAAGCCGCAGATCTGCGCCTTTGCGAGACGCCACCTCCGGGTGGCGTTTTTCATTGGGGCGCGACCCGATATGATGGCGGGGTTGTTCAGCCCAAACCTAGCCCACATTACCCATGACCCAGCCTTCCATCGCCATCGTCGGAGCCGGTATTGCCGGTGTCGCCTGTGCCAACGCGCTTGCCGCAGAAGGCATTGCCTCAACCGTCTATGAGCGCGCGGGCGGCGTGGGCGGCCGGCTGGCGACCACCGTACTGCCGGAAGGTGCACCGGCATATGCGTTCGATCACGGGGCGCAGTCGTTCAATGTGCGCAGCGAGGCCTTTCGACGTGCCGTGGACGCGGCCGGCAGACAGGGGTCGGTCCTGCCCTGGCCCGCACGCTGGGGCCATCGCACAGCCGACGCGCTCGTTGCGGATCATCGTGAAGAAACCCGCTATGTCGGCCTGCCCGGCATGGGGGCGCTGGTGCGCAGCCTCGCTGCGCCGCTGGATGTGCGCTTCGGCCACGCCGTCACGCGCGTCGCCCACGAAGGCCGCCGCTGGACAATCGAGCGCAACGGCGGCAGCGTGGAACACGCCGACATCGTCGCCCTTGCCCTGCCGGCTCCGGAGCTGCCCGCGCTCTTCAATGGCACGGTGCCGGCCTCGTTGGCGCAGGCCATCGCGCCGGTGCGCTATGCCCCCTGCTGGTCGTTGATGATGGGTTTTGCGCAACCGCTGGACGTGCCGTACGACGGCATCCGCATCGACGACGACATGCTGGCCTGGGCCGCGCGCGACAACACCAAGCCCGGCCGGGTGATGGTCGATGAGTCGTGGGTGGTGCACGCTTCGCCGTCGTGGTCTGCCGCACACGCCAAGGACTCGCCCGAGCAGGCGCTGCACGCCCTGCACGCGCGCTTTGCCGAAGCGTTTCCTGGCACGCCCGACCCCGACGTCATGGCCGCGCAACTCTGGCCGTACGCGCTCGTGGAGCAATCGGCCGGCATGCCCTGCCACTGGGATGCCGCCGGCCACCTGGGTGCCTGCGGTGACTGGTGCGAAGGTCCGCGTGTGGAAGCCGCCTTCCTGAGCGGCGTGGCGCTGGCAGCGAAGATCGCTGAAGCGCTGTAGGAAACAGCTTCCCGGCGTTACAATGTCGGGTTGTCTCGTGTTTCGTGTGCCGGGTCGCTCACCCGGCGGTGGCTTTCCATTCACGACGCCATGCGCACCCGACGCCAAGTCCTTGCCCTCGCCTTCGCTGCCGTTGCTGCGGCATCGGCGCCGTTGCTGTCTCATGCGCAAGTACTGCGCAACATTCCGGCGACGGCCCCTGCGGCCCAATTGACCGTTGATTCGGTCAATACCGGCACGTTGAGCACCGGCAGCACCGGACTGGTCAGCTTCCTGCTGCTCGGCTTCGGAACGACCAAGGCCGAAATCCGCTTCGCTCCGGGTGTGCGAATCCTGTCGCTGGAGGGGCGCCTGCTGCCAACCTCGAGCGTGGTCGGCCAGACGTTCAAGGTGCGCTACCAGCTCGACCTGTATCAGCAATTGCTGACCGCCTGGGTTGTCAGCGATGACGACTACAAGGCCGCGGTGGCCGCACAGGCGCAGTCTCGGTAGCTGGCATCGTCATAACGCCCCACGAAATACGTGCCCCCAGGTCAACCACTGTGAACGGCACATGAAAAAAGTCTTCATCAAAACCTACGGCTGCCAGATGAACGAGTACGACTCGGACAAGATGTCCGACGTGCTCAACGCGGCTGAAGGCCTCGTCCCCACCGACACGCCCGAAGATGCGGACGTGATCCTCTTCAACACCTGTTCCGTGCGCGAGAAAGCGCAGGAGAAGGTGTTTTCCGAACTCGGCCGCGTGAAGGCGCTGAAGGCGCTCAAGCCTGACCTCGTGGTCGGCGTGGGCGGCTGCGTGGCGAGCCAGGAAGGCGCGTCCATCGTGGCGCGCGCACCTTACGTCGACGTGGTGTTCGGCCCGCAGACGCTGCACCGCCTGCCCGACCTGATCGCCGCGCGCCGCCGCACGGGGCGATCGCAGGTCGACGTGTCCTTCCCCGAGATCGAGAAGTTCGACCACCTGCCGCCGGCACGCGTGGACGGCACGACCGCGTTCGTGTCGATCATGGAAGGCTGCTCGAAGTACTGCAGCTACTGCGTGGTGCCGTACACGCGCGGTGAAGAAGTGTCGCGCCCGTTTGACGATGTGCTGGCCGAAGTGGCTGGCCTGGCCGAACAGGGCGTGCGAGAAGTCACGCTGCTGGGCCAGAACGTCAATGCGTACATCGGCAAGATGGGCGATACCAGCGAACGTGCAGACTTCGCGCTGCTGCTCGAATACGTGGCCGAGATTCCCGGCATCGAGCGCATCCGCTACACGACCAGTCACCCGAAGGAATTCACCTCGCGGCTGATCGATGCCTACGCCACCAATCGCAAGCTGGTCGATCACCTCCACCTGCCTGTGCAGCATGGCTCCGACCGCATCCTGATGGCGATGAAGCGCGGCTACACGGTGCTCGAATACAAGAGCATCATCCGCAAGCTGCGCGCGATCCGTCCGAACATCTCGGTCGCCACCGACTTCATCGTCGGCTTTCCGGGCGAAACCGATGCGGACTTCGCCAAGACGATGGACCTGATCCACGAGATCGGCTACGACAACTCGTTCAGCTTCATCTACAGCCCGCGCCCCGGCACGCCGGCGGCCAACCTGCAGGATGACACACCGCACGCGGTCAAGCTCGAACGCCTGAAACTGTTGCAGTCGACCATCGATGCCAACATGGTGCGCATCAGCGAGAGCATGGTCGGCAGCGTGCAGCGCATCCTGGTCGAAGGCCCGTCACGCAAGGATCCGACCGAGCTGCACGGACGGACCGAGAACAACCGCGTGGTCAATTTCGCCCTGCCTGACCTGCCGCAGGCGCGCCGCGATCAGCTCGTCGGCCAGATGCTGGACGTGCGCATCGTGCACGCGTATCCGCACTCGCTGCGGGGCGAGGTGACGGAACAGCGTGCAGCCAGCGCAACTCACTGATCATCAACCCATCCCGATTTGATGAAACCGACCATCGCTGAATTCACGGCGCCCAAGAACGACAACACGCGCCTGCAGAACCTGTGCGGGCCGCTGGACGAGAACCTGCGGCAAATCGAGCAGGCACTGGACGTCACCATCAACCGGCGCGGCAGCAAGTTCACCGTGCGGGGTGCCAACGCGCAGGGCGCAGCCAACGCATTGGAGACGTTCTATAACTCCGCGCGCGAGCCGCTGTCGGTGGACGACATCCAGCTCGGCCTGGTCGAGACCCGCCAGGTGGCTGCGCACGGCGCCTATCTGCCGGAATCGAGCGCCGACGAGCCGGACGGCAATGATCTGTCGCCAGTGCTGCACACGCGGCGCACCGACCTGCACGGCCGCACGCCGACGCAGCGCGAGTACCTGCGCAACATCCTGTCGCACGACCTGTCGTTCGGCATCGGCCCGGCCGGCACGGGCAAGACGTATCTGGCTGTGGCTTGCGCCGTGGATGCGCTGGAGCGCGACGCCATCAAGCGCATCGTGCTGACGCGTCCGGCCGTGGAAGCCGGCGAGCGCCTGGGCTTCCTGCCGGGCGACCTTGCACAGAAGGTGGACCCGTACCTGCGCCCGCTGTACGACGCGCTGTACGACCTGCTCGGCTTCGACAAGACGCAGAAGATGTTCGAGCGCCAGATGATCGAGATCGCGCCGCTGGCCTACATGCGCGGGCGTACGCTCAATCACGCGTTCATCATCCTGGACGAAGCCCAGAACACCACGCCGGAACAGATGAAGATGTTCCTCACGCGGATCGGCTTCGGCTCCAAGGCGGTGATCACCGGCGACACCACGCAGATCGACCTGCCGCGCGGCCAGAAGAGCGGCCTGATCGAAGCGCAGCACGTGCTGCGTGACGTGCGCGGCGTGGCGATGACGCGCTTTACCAGCGTCGACGTGGTGCGTCACCCGCTGGTGGCCCGCATCGTCGAGGCCTATGACGAATTCCATGCCCAGCATAAAGATGCATAAGGACGCCTGAACGTGGCTAAAGCAAAGACCGATACCAAAGCAAAAACCAAGAAGACCCAACCCGCAGTCGCAGCGTCGTTCGGCCCGCGCGTCGACGTGTTCGACGCCCAGGGCAAACCCAAGACGGTCGATGCCAGCGCGCTGCGCATCGCCTTTGCCGACGGCCGCAGCCTGATCATCAGCGTGCCCGACACTGCCGATGGCGCCATCACCCTCGTCGCCGAGCATTCGGATACCAACACGAACGCCATGCTGTCATTGCGCCCCGAGCACCACGACAGCGTCACGCTTCGCGTTGAGGCGGAACCCGTACAAACCGAGCGAACAGAAGACCTCGACGACACGTTCGACGACGCTCAAATGCTCACCCTCGACCTGACCGTCCAGTACGGCGACGAACTCAAGGCCGCCGCACGCAGGGCGCTGCCCAAGAAGCAGGACATCGAGGCGTGGATCGCGCCCGCACTGTTTGCCGATGCGCAGCTCAACGTGCGCTTCGTCGGCGAGGAGGAAGGGCGCACACTCAACCGCACATACCGCGGCAAGGATTACGCCACCAACGTGCTGACATTCTCGTACGCCGAGAACGAGGATGATCCGGTCTCTGCCGATATCGTGCTGTGCTGCTCCGTGGTCGAGAAGGAAGCCAAGGAGCAGGGCAAGCCGCTGCAGGCGCATTACGCGCACCTGATCGTTCACGGTGCGCTGCACGCCCAGGGCTATGACCACGAAGACGCCGCGGATGCGGCAGAGATGGAAGGCATCGAAACCCAGATCCTCGGCGAGCTCGGCTTTGCCGACCCCTACGCGAGCCGCTGACGCGCGTCCCGCACCGCTTACAGACGCCGGCCTCGTGCCGGCGTTTTGTTTTTCCCGCCTCGATGTTTCAGTGCTGAATCAAGCTGTTCCAGCACAGATCCAGTTCCGACAACGGTTTGCGGCATTTCCTCCGCCATTCGGCGCAGGCCTTCGCCAGTCGAATCGCTCATCAGCCCCCTCGTCAGCCGTCCGCCATCCGACACCCTCGCCGCTGTCCATACGGCGCATAGGTTTTGCAGTAGCGATTTCTATCCTCGACGCATCCGCCGCCATTCGAGCGCGCATCGTGAATATCGGCGCGAACGTGCGCCACGGGCCAACCCGCGCACAGACGGGCGCGGCCCCGCGGGGAGGTCATCATGCGTCATCGTTTCATGGACAGCATTCCATGGGCCACGCTGCTTGTCGGCGTGGGTGTCGGCACCGTGCTTGCAGGCGCGCCCGGAATCGCGCGTGCGGAACACCGGCAATCGTGCTATGCCGGCATCGTGGTCGTCTTCGACGGCGCATGGCACCCCGGCGCGGTGGTCGGATGCCGTACGGTCAATGTGTCGGACAGCAACAGCGTGGTCGGGGCGGAAGTGAACCTCATGATCGCGCCGGGCACGATCCGGCCGCGCTTGCA
>JAGWNU010000018.1 GCA_028871175.1 Burkholderiaceae bacterium
TCTTTTGCTTACTTTTCTTTGGCAAGACAAAGAAAAGTGAGTCGTGCCCGGCAGGGTACGAAACAGGGATGAACCACCAAGGCAAAAAGACGCAAAACGCCTCAACCAATGCTCCGCTTCCCCAAAACCCTCGCCCCCGGCAAACCCTTCCCCCTAGGCGCCCAATGGGACGGCCTGGGCATCAACTTCGCTGTCTTCTCCGCCAACGCCAGCAAGATCGAACTCTGCATCTTCGACCCAACCGGCCGCAAGGAGCTGGTCCGCTTCGCCCTGCCCGAATGCACAGACGAGGTCTGGCACGGCTACCTGCCCGACGTCGAAGCCGGGCTGGTCTACGGCTATCGCGCCTACGGTCCATGGGAGCCGCAGCATGGTCACCGCTTCAACCCGCACAAGCTGTTGCTCGATCCATACGCCCGCCGGCTCGCAGGCGCCCTGCGCTGGTCGGATGCGCTCTTCGGGTATCGGCTCAACTCCAATCGGGGGGATCTCTCGTTCGATCGCCGCGACAGCGCGCCTGCCATGCCCAAGGGCGTGGTCACCGACGAATCGTTCAACTGGGGCAACGACGTGCGTCCGAACATCCCGTGGTCGCGCACTGTCATCTACGAAGCCCACGTGCGCGGCCTGTCGATGCTGCGCGACGACCTGCTACCGCCCGAGCGCGGCACCTTCAGCGCGCTGGGTGACGCCGCGTTGATCGACCATCTGCACACGCTGGGCGTCACGGCGGTCGAACTGCTGCCGATCCATGCATTCGTGCAGGATCAGTTCCTGCTGGAGCGCGGGCTGCGTAACTACTGGGGCTACAACACGCTCAGCTTCTTTGCGCCGGAACCGGGTTACCTGTCGACGCCTTCGCTGCATGAGTTGAAGGTGGCGATCCGGCGGCTGCATGCGGCAGGCATCGAAGTCATCCTGGATGTCGTCTACAACCACACCTGCGAAGGCAGCGAACTGGGGCCCACGCTGTCCTTCCGCGGACTGGACAACGCGAGCTACTACCGCCTGGTGCCCGGGCAGGAGCGCTATTTCATCAACGATACGGGCTGCGGCAACACGCTCAACCTGTCGCACCCGCGCGTGCTGCAGATGGTGATGGATTCGCTGCGCTACTGGGTCAACGCGTTCCATGTGGATGGCTTCCGCTTCGACCTCGGCGTCACGCTCGGGCGCGAGGGCAACGGCTTCGATCCGGGCTCGGGCTTTTTCGACGCCGTGCGGCAGGACCCAGTGCTCTCCACGGTCAAGCTCATCGCCGAGCCTTGGGACGTGGGCCCCGACGGCTACCAGGTCGGCAACCACCCGCCGGGCTTTGCGGAATGGAACGATCGGTTTCGCGATGGCGTGCGCCGCTTCTGGCGCGGTGATGCCGGTCTGCGCCCCGATCTGGCGGCACGCCTGACCGGCAGCGGAGACCTGTTCGACCGCCGGCATCGCCGGCCTTGGGCATCGGTCAACTACGTGGCCTCGCACGACGGCTTCACGCTGCGCGACCTCGTCACCTATGCCGACAAGCACAACGAGGCCAACGGAGAAGACAACCGCGATGGCCACAACGACAACTGCAGCGCCAACTGGGGGATCGAAGGCCCGACAGATGATCCCGCCATCCGGGCCGTGCGCGAACGCGTGATCCGTTCGCTGCTGGCCACGGTGTTGTTCTCCAACGGCACGCCGATGCTGCTGGCGGGGGATGAGTTCGGCCGCACGCAGGATGGCAATAACAATGCGTATTGTCAGGACAACGCCATGTCCTGGCTCGACTGGGCATTGCTTGAGAAAGGCCCGGGGCAAGCGCTTTCGCGCTATACGGCACGACTGATTGCACTGCGCAAGGCCAGTCCGGCCCTGCGCTGTCCGCACTACGTGCACGGCAACGTCGAGATCCTGCCCGGGGTGCAGGACATTGCGTGGTTCGACGAGCGCGCACAGGTGCTCTCGCCCGACGCATGGAACGACAGCGAGGCCCGCGCGCTCGCGCTGCGCCGCGCCTGCGTCGAGACCATCGACGGCGAGGCGCGGCCGCACGTGGCACTGCTGCTGATCAACGGTGCGGCCGCCGACCTGACCTTCGTGCTGCCCGAACCTGCCATGGATTGGCTCCTGGCCGTCGACAGCGCAGCGCCCGAGCAGGACGCACACCCACACGCCGGCGGCACGCTGAAGGTGGCGGGCCGCAGCGTGGTACTGATGCTCGCCACGCAACTGGCCAGCATCGCGCAGATTGCAGACCACCCCGATGCAGACGTTGCCGCCGAGACCGTCGGGGACGCGTCGCAAACCGAGCACCATCCCCATCAGGACGCGCGCGTCGAACCCGCCATGCAGGATCAGGCCGAGCCCGCCGCAGGCAATGGAGACGCCACGCCATGACCGAACCCGCCGCCCGCTTCGTCCACGACATGCCGTTCGGCACCACCGTTCTGCCCGATGGCACCACCCGCTTCCGCCTGTGGGCGCCCGATGCCGCTGAAGTCTGGGTCGATTCCGACAACCGCAACACCCTCCGCATGGCTGCGGAGCCGGACGGCTGGTTCGCCGTCGTGGCGCCGGTCGGGGAGGGTACGAGCTACCGGTACCGCGTCACCAGCCGGCAGGGGATCACCCTGTCGGTGCCCGACCCCGCCGCGCGCGCACAGTGGCAGGACCTGGCCGGCCCCAGCCTGGTCATCGACCCGCGACGCTACCGCTGGCAGCATGCCGGCTGGCGCGGCCGGCCCTGGCACGAGACCGTGCTGTACGAGCTGCACGTCGGTGCGCTGGGTGGGTTTCGCGGCGTACGGGCGCGCCTGCACGAGCTGGCACGGCTCGGCGTCACCGCTGTCGAGCTGATGCCCGTGGCCGAGTTTCCGGGCGCGCGCAACTGGGGCTACGACGGCGTGCTGCCCTTCGCGCCCGACGCAAGCTATGGCACGCCCGACGATCTCAAGGCGCTCATCGACACCGCGCACGGTCTCGGCATCATGGTGTTCCTCGATGTGGTCTACAACCACTTCGGGCCGGACGGCAATGCCCTGCATCACTACGCACAGGGCTTCTTTCGGGATGACGTGCATACACCCTGGGGCGCGGCCATCGACTTTCGCGTGCCCGAAGTGCGTGAGTTCTTCATCCAGAACGCGCTGATGTGGCTCATGGAATATCGCTTCGATGGCCTGCGGCTCGACGCCGTCCACGCCATCACCGAACGCGACTGGCTCGGTGAACTGGCCGCGCGCGTGCGCCTGGCGGCAGAGCCCGGGCGGCACGTCCACCTCGTGCTCGAGAACGAAGACAATGCGGCATCGCTGTTGCGCGACGCGGGCGCCCACGGCGATTTCGACGCCCAATGGAACGACGACGGGCACAACGCCCTCCACGTGCTGCTGACCGGCGAGCACGAGGCCTACTACGCCGCCTATGCCGATGCGCCCGCCCAGCGGCTCGCACGCGTGCTGCAGGAAGGCTTCAGCTACCAGGGCGAGCCCTCGCCCATCCACAACAACGCACCGCGTGGCGAGCCAAGCGCCCACTTGCCGCCGACCGCGTTCGTGCTGTTCCTGCAGAACCACGACCAGATCGGCAACCGTGCCTTCGGCGAACGCCTGACCCAACTCGTGCACCCAGACGCGTTGCACGCTGCGCAGACGCTCCTGCTGCTGAGCCCCCAGATACCGATGCTGTTCATGGGCGAGGAATGGGGCAGCACGTGCCCGTTCCTGTACTTCACCAGCCATCACGGCGCACTGGCCGATGCCGTGCGTGAGGGACGCCGGCGGGAGTTCGCCAGGTTCGCGGCGTTTGCCGACCCGCATCAGCGCGCGCGCATTCCCGACCCGAACGACGAGCGCACCTACCTCGCGTCTTGCCCGGGCGAGGCCGACGCACGCAACCCCGAACACGTCGGATGGCTCAGCCGCGTGCACCGGCTGCTGGCCTTGCGCCACGCCGAGATCATGCCCCGACTGCCCGGCGCCCGCGCGCTCGACGCCGTGCCGCTTGGCGCCACCGGCGCGCTGGCCCGCTGGCGCCTGGGCGATGGCAGCCTGCTGACGCTGGCGCTCAACGTCGGGGCCCAGCCCGTTGCCGTGCCCACCGCGCTCGCCGGCAGCCCGGCCGATCTGCTGCACGAGTCGCGTGAGGGCGCGGCGACGGCACTCATCGCGCATCGACTGCCCGGTCGCGCCTGCGTGGCCCTGCTGCACAGGCCCATGCCCGCCTCATTCGCCTGAGCATCATGGACTCCACCCGCAACGCGCCCGGCACGCCCTTCACGCCACTCCAGCAGCTGGCCACCGAGGCCGGCCTCCTCGTCGACTGGGAGGATGCCGCCAGCCGTCCCATGCGCGTGGCCGACGACGTCCTGCGCGCCGTGCTGGGCTCGCTCGGCCTGCCGGCCGCCACCTCGGCCGACGTGGCGGACAGCCAGGGGCGCCTGCGCGCGGAAGCCGAAGCAACGGCCATCCCGCCGCTGGTGACCGGCGTGGCGGGGCAGCCCATCGCGCTTCACACGACGGCGCCGCAAGCGGCCTTGCTTGCCGGCCGGCGTTACCGCATCGACTTCGAACGCGAAGGCGGCACCGACGCCACGCTCAGCATGAGCGCTGACGCGCGCCAGGCTACCCTGCAGCTGGCACCCGTGCAGGTGGCGGGGTACCACCGCCTGCGCATCGAGGCCGGGCCGGATGCCGTCATCGACAGCACCCTCGCCATCGCGCCCGCGCGGTGTTACGGCGTGGCCGATGCACTGCGCGAGCGGGGTCGCCCTGCCAACGCGCGCCTATGGGGCAGTTCGGCCCAACTCTACGGCCTGCGATGCGGTGGAGACCACGCTGCAGTCAGCGCAGGCCTGGGCGATTACACCGCGGCCGGCGCGCTCGCCCGCCACCTGGCGCGACACGGCGCCGATGCGCTCGCCCTGAGCCCGGTCCATGCGATGTTCACTTCGGATGCCCACCGCTACTCGCCCTACTCGCCGTCCAGCCGCTTGTTCTTGAACGCGTGGATGATCGACCCGGCCGCCCTATTTGGCGACGACGCCGTCCGGCAGGTGGTGATCGATTCCAGCCTCGTCGATGACTTTGCCCGCCTCGAGGCGGCCCCGCTGATCGACTGGGCCGCCAGTGGCAGGGCGCGCATGACGGTACTGCGCGCGTTGCATCGGCAGATGCTGCAATCGGCGGCGGGCAATGGCGCGGGTCGGCCGCTGGTTGAGGACTACCGTGCGTTCTGCGCCGCGGCCGGGCGCAGCCTGCTCGATCACGCTCACTTCGAGACACTGGACGCGCACCTGGGCCCGGCGCACTGGAAGCAGTGGCCGGCGCAGCATCAGGACCCGACGTACCTCGCCGTCCAGGCGTTCGCACGCGAGCACGCGGACGACGTGGACTTCCATCTCTTCCTGCAGTGGGCGGCTTCCCGACAGTTGGCAGCGGCCCAGCGGGCGGCGCAGGACGCCGGCATGGCCATCGGTCTGATCGCCGATCTTGCCGTCGGCACCGACAGCGCGGGCAGCCACGCGTGGTCGCAGCAGCAGGCGCTGCTGATCGGCGTGACGGTGGGTGCGCCGCCCGACATGTTCAACGCGCACGGCCAGGGCTGGGGCCTGACCACGTTCAGCCCCCGAGCCATGCGCACGCAGGGCTTTGCGGCGTTCATCGACATGCTGCGCGCCGTGATGGCGGTGCCCGGCGGCGTGCGCATCGACCACGTGCTCGGCCTCATGCGGCTGTGGGTGATTCCCGACGGCGCGCGACCGCTGGATGGCGTGTACCTGCGCTACCCGCTGCAAGACCTGCTGCGGCTGGTGGCACTGGAATCGTGGCGCAATCGCTGCGTCGTCATCGGGGAAGACCTGGGCACGGTGCCCGCCGGCCTGCGCGACCGGCTTGCCGACGATGGACTGCTCGGCATGCGCATCCTGTGGTTCGAGCGCGACGACACGCAGATCGACGCGCCGTACCGGGCGCCGCACACCTGGGCGCCCGCCTCGGTGGCGATGACCAGTACACACGACACCCCCACGCTGGTTGGCTGGTGGGTGGGCAACGACCTGCGCTGGCAAGGCAAGCTCGGCCTGCTGCCGGTCGGCATGAGCGAGCGCGACGCACACGTGCAGCGCATGCATGATCGCGTCGCGCTGGTGGAAGCATTTGCCGACCACAACCGCCAGGTGCTGGCCGAGGGCGGTGTGCCGCGCCTCTGCGTGGCGCCTTTGCAGGCCGCACTGGAGCACGCGCGCAACAGCAGCGCCCCGCTGGCCGACGCCATCCTGCAAGCGAGCGCGCAGGACTTTGCCACGGCGGCCACTGCATTCACGGGGGCGGCACCCACACCGCTGGCCCTCGTCCCGCTCGAAGACCTGCTGGGCCTGGCAGAACAGCCCAACCTGCCCAGCACGATCGACACGCATCCGAACTGGCGCCGCCGCCTGCCCGCACCGCTCGACACGCTGCTGGACGCGCCCGCCATCCGGGCCCGCCTGGCAGCCCTGGCAAATGCACGCGGGAGCCTTCCATGAGCACGCCTGTCATGCCCCTCCTGCCCCGGCCGGTGCCGCGCGCCACCGTACGCCTGCAGTTGCACCGCGGCTTCACGTTCGACGATGCAAGGGCGCTGCTGGACGACTTTGCGACGCTCGGCATCTCGCACGTGTACACGTCCCCCATCACCACGGCGCAGCCCGGTTCGACGCATGGCTATGACGTGGTCGACCCCACCCGCGTGAACCCCGAACTGGGCGGTCAATCGTCTCTCGGGCAGCTCGTGGATGCGCTGCATGCACGGGGCATGGGCCTCATCGTCGATATCGTGCCCAATCACATGGGCGTGGGCGGCGCGCACAACGCCTGGTGGCTCGACGTGCTCGAATGCGGGCCCGACAGCGCCTATGCGGGCTTCTTCGACATCGACTGGCAGCCCGCCAACCCGGCGCTGCGCAACCGGGTGCTTGCGCCGTTCCTTGGCGAACCCTACGCCGATGCGCTGGCGGGTGCGCGCCTGCAGCTGGCATACGAACCAGCCGCCGCGCGGCTCGACATCACGTACTACGACCATCGCTTTCCGGTCGCCCTGTGCGATTACGCAACGCTGCTGGGCACCGGCGACGCAGACGCAACCGCGCGGGCGGTGGCTGATCTGTTTGCCGCGCTGGGCACGATCCGCTCCGTGCACGCGCGCCGTGAATGCACCGATGCCGCGCGCGATGCGCTACGCAACTTTGCGGCCACCGACGCGGGCGCCGCGCACATCGCCCAGGTGCTGCAGGCGCTGAACGCGCAGCCGGACCAGCTGGATGCCCTGATGACGCGCCAGCACTGGCGCCTCGCCCACTGGCGCACGGCCAACGACGAGGTCAACTGGCGCCGCTTTTTCGACATCAGTTCGCTGGCCGGGCTGCGCATCGAACGCGCGGACGTCTTCGAAGCCACGCATGCGCTGCTGTTCAGGCTCTATCGACAGGGCTGGATCGACGGGGTGCGCATCGACCACGTCGACGGCCTGGCCGATCCCGCCGCCTATTGCCGCCAGCTGCGCCGTAGGCTACAGGCCGAGCACACCGCGCGCCCGGCGGATCGGCGTGGCAGCCGCTCCTGGATCGTGGTGGAGAAGATCCTCGCTCACGATGAGGCCATGCGCACCGACTGGGACATCGACGGCACGAGCGGCTACGACTTCATGAACGAGGTCGGCGCCCTGCTGCATGACGCGCAGGGCGAAGACGCGCTGACGCAAGGCTGGCTGGAATGGACCGGCGCCCCGGCTTGCGAGGCTGCATTCAGGGCGACGGCGCTGCCGGCGCGCGGGCAGATTCTGCGTGAACACTTCGCGGCGGAACTCGACGCGGCCACGACGGCGCTGCATGCCGTGGCCCAGCAGCAGCGCGAAACGCACGATGTCACGTGGCACGGCATCCGTCGCGCCTTGACCGAGGTGGTGGTGCATTTTCCGGTGTACCGCACCTATGCCAACGCGCATGGCCGGGATGCGCAGGACACCGCCATCGTGCGGACCGCGATCGAGCACGCAAGGACGTGCCTGCGACGGGTGGATCAGCCGGTGCTGCGCTGGCTGGATGCATGGCTGGGCGGTCAACCCGCCGGACAGAACAAGCTGCGGCAGCACGCTTTGCGCCGATGCCAGCAGTTGTCCTCGCCAGTCGCGGCCAAGGCGGTGGAGGACACGGCGTGCTACCGCTACGGGCGGCTGCTGTCGCGCAACGAGGTCGGTGCGGACCCGGGGCAGTTCGCCATCAGCGCGGCCGCCTTTCACCGGGCCATGCAGGCGCGTGCCGGCACCTGGCCGCACGCGCTGCTTGCTACCGCCACGCACGATCACAAGCGCGGGGAAGACGTGCGCGCGCGGCTGGCCGTACTCTCGGAACAGGCCGCGCACTGGCTGGCCACCGCACACCAATGGCGCGCCGATCACGCGGCATGGGTGCGCCATCTGCCGGGAGGGCCGGCCCCTTCACCGGCGGCGCAATGGATGCTGTATCAAACCCTGGTGGGCGTCTGGCCCGCCGGACTCGACTGGCGCAACACCGACGCCGTGCGTGCGCTGGCAGAACGTGTCGCCCGCTGGCAGGAAAAGGCGCAGCGCGAAGCGAAGCTGCGCACCGACTGGTTTGCGCCCGATGCGGGCTACGAGGCCGCGTGCCGCGAGTTCGTCTTCACGCTGCTCACGGGTGAGGCTGCGCCCGCCTTTCTGCCCTCGCTGTCGGCCTTCGTGCAAGGCATCGCGCCGGCTGCGGCGGTCAATGGCCTGACCCAGGCCCTGCTGCGCGTGACGGCCCCCGGGGTGCCCGACCTCTACCAGGGCACCGACTTCTGGGACACCAGCCTGGTCGACCCCGACAACCGCCAGCCGGTCGACTACGCTGCGCGGCACCGCGCCTTGCATGCGCTGAACGTGCATGCCGGCCACAGCCTCGCCGCGTTGCTGACGCATTGGGCCGATGGCCGCATCAAGCAGGCCATGCTGGCACGGGCGTTGACCTTGCGTGCTGCGCGGCCAGCCGTGTTCGAGACAGGCGGTTACCAGCCGCTCGCGGTAAGCGGCAGCGGCGCCGCGCATGTGCTGGCATTCGCGCGCGAGCATGAAGACCAGGCAGTGGTCGTCATCGTGCCGCTGCACGTCTCTGCGCTGCTGGGGCACGCCACGACACCCGCCTTTCCCACCGGGGCATGGCGGGATACCACCGTCTGCCTGCCGGCCGCCCTCTGCCAGACGGCGCTGCACAGCGCGTTCGATGGGCAGACGCTGCACAGCCCGCGCCTCGCGCTCGGGCAGGTGTTGGCGCACCTGCCGGTCGCCTTGCTGCACACCTGATAGCCACCTGCCGCCAAGGTCCACGGTCTCGCCTCACTCCGGTTCACGGGTTAACACCGACTGCGGGCCACCCCGGACCGATCTAAAATTCCTCTATTCATATAGATGACTAGAGCAATGCGTCACTGACGCATCGCCCGCGTCACCCGGAGGAGACCGCATGTTCGGCTGGTTCAAAGAGATTTCACAACGGGAAAAGCGCACGTTCTGGGCCTGCTTTGGCGGCTGGGCGCTGGATGCGCTGGACGTGCAGATGTTCAGCCTCGTCATTCCCACCATCATTGCCGCATGGCACATCGGCAAGGCAGAGGCCGGGCTGGTGTCGGGCGTGACGCTGGTCGCTTCGGCGCTGGGCGGCTGGATTGCCGGCGCGCTGACCGACCGCTTTGGCCGGGTGCGCACACTGCAGATCACGGTGCTGTGGTTCTCGGTGGCGACGTTCGCTTCGGCGTTCGCACAGAACTTCGAGCAGTTTCTCGTGCTCAAGGCCATCCAGGGCTTCGGCTTTGGCGGTGAATGGGCAGCCGGCGCCGTGCTGATGGCTGAGAGCATCCGGGCCAGCCATCGCGGCAAGGCCATGGGCACCGTGCAGAGCGCCTGGGCCGTGGGCTGGGGCGCGGCGGTGCTGCTGTATGCGCTCACCTATTCCTTCATCGAGCCGGAACTCGCCTGGCGCGTGATGTTTGCCGCCGGGTTGCTGCCGGCGCTGCTCATCATCTACATCCGCCGTGGCGTGCAGGAACCCGCGCCGGCCGCCCGGCCCGACGCGAACGCCGATGCGATGCCGATCTCGCGCTTTCCGCTGCTCGACATCTTCCGCCCGCAGGTGCTGCGCATGACGCTGATCGGCGGGCTGCTCGGGGTGGGTGCGCATGGCGGCTACTACGCGCTCATGACGTGGCTGCCGACCTTCCTGAAGACGGAGCGCCACCTGTCGGTGCTGGGCACGGGGGGTTATCTCGCGGTGATCATCTTCGCTTTCTGGTGCGGTTGCGTGGCGAGCGCCTGGCTGCTGGACGTGCTCGGCCGGCGCGGCAACATCCTGCTGTTCTCGTGCTGCTGCGTGGTGACGGTGCTGGTGTATCTGCTGCTGCCGCTGTCCGACACCGCCATGCTCGTGCTGGGCTTTCCGCTGGGCTTCTTCGCGGCGGGCATCCCGGCCAGCATGGGCGCGCTCTTCAACGAGCTGTATCCGCAGGGCGTGCGCGGCACGGGGGTGGGCTTCTGCTACAACTTCGGCCGCGTCGTGTCGGCGGCGTTCCCGGTGCTGGTGGGCAAGATGAGCGCGTCGATGTCGCTCGGCACGGCCATCGGTATCGACGCGGCCATCGCCTATGCGATCGTCGCGGTGGCGGTGCTGATGCTGCCTGAAACGCGCGGCCGCGATCTGGCTGCCGTGACCGCCTGATGCGTTCGCTTGTCCGTCATGACCCACACCACACCACATCAGGAGACTCCATGCCGTCGCGCCGCGCCTTCAACACCGGGTTGCTTGCCATGCTAGGTTCCACCGCCCTCGCCGGCTGCGCCACGGACGGCGCGCGCGAACCGGCCACGCGCATCACGGCCATCGACACGCACGCGCACGTCTTCGAGCGTGGCCTGCCGCTGGCCAACGCGCGCCGCTATGCCCCGAGCTACGACGCAACGCTGCCGGCTTACCTGGCGCAGCTCGACGCGCATGGCGTATCGCATGGCGTGCTGATCCAGCCCAGCTTCCTGGGCGTCGACAACAGCTACCTGCTGGCCGCGCTCAAGCAAGCGCCGCAGCGGCTGCGCGGCGTGGCCGTGATCGACCCTGCAGCACCCGAGGCGTTGCTCGCGCAGATGCACACGGAGGGCATCGTCGGCATCCGCCTGAACCTGATCGGCACGCCCAACCCGCCGTTGACATCGCCTGTGTGGCGGGCTGCGCTGGCGCGCCTGCACGCGCTCGGCTGGCATGTCGAACTGCACGCGGAAGCACGCCGCCTGCCCGCGCTCATGCAGCCGCTGCTCGACGCGCAGGTCAATGTGGTGGTAGACCACTTCGGCCGGCCGGACCCGACCCTTGGCGTTAACGACCCAGGCTTTGTCGCGCTGCTCGCCGCCGGCCGCACACGCCGCGTGTGGGTCAAGATTTCCGGCGCTTACCGCAATGGCAGCCACGGACGCGGCGAAGCCATCGCCCAGGCCGCCATGCCGCGCCTGAAAGATGCGCTGGGCCTGGAGCGCCTCGTCTGGGGCAGCGACTGGCCGCATACCCAGTTCGAATCGCAGATCAGCTACGACAAGATGTGGGCGTTCGCCGGCATGCTGTTGCCCGACGCCGCAGAGCGCCGACAGGTGCTGGTCGACACGCCCGCGCAGTTGTTCCGCTTTGTCTGAAGGCCTGCACGCCTCCTCGGGGCTTCCCACGCGATACCCGGTTTCGCCAATCACGAATGTCGCCGTGAGAGCCGCGCTCCTACACTGGCCGCTCCTCGTTCAGACCCGCGCAAAGGAGCAGCCATGCAGCAGCATCGACTCGTCGACCAGCAATTCGGCCAGGTGGCCCAGGCGTACCTGACCAGCGTCGTGCACGCACAGGGCGCCGATCTCGACGCGCTGGCCGCGCTGGCGCAGTCCGTGCCGCACGCCAAGGTACTCGACCTCGGCTGCGGCGGCGGGCACGTGAGCTTTGCCATGGCGCCGCACGCGGCCACCGTGGTCGCCTATGACCTCTCGGAAGACATGCTGGCGGTCGTGGCCGCCGAAGCCTCGCGCCGCGGCCTGACGGACCTGCACACGCGGGCAGGCCGCGCCGAAGCGCTGCCGTTTGACGATGCGACCTTCGATATCGTTGCCTCGCGGTTCTCCGTGCATCACTGGTATGACGCGCGCAAGGGTCTGGCCGAAGCGCGCCGCGTGCTCAAACCCGGCGGCAGGCTCGTCATCGTGGACGTCTTTGCACCGGAGGTGCCCTTGCTCGACACGTTCCTGCAAGCGGCCGAGGTTTTGCGCGACGCGTCGCACGTGCGCAACTACCGTCTCTCGGAATGGCAGGCCATGCTGGCCGAAGCGGGTTTCCAGCCCGCGTCGCCGCGCACGTGGAAACTGCCCATGGCCTTTGAGGGCTGGATCGCGCGGATCCGCACGCCGCAAGTCCGCGCCGATGCGATCCGCCACCTGTTCGATCACGCCGCGGAGGAAGCACGCGGGTACTTTGCCGTGACACCCGACCATTCGTTCGCCATCGACGCCATGATGATCGAAGCGATCTAATCCGTTCGACTTCCCTACGTTCGGATGAGATGCCCCACCCATCCGGCACGGAACCGGGACATGACGCAAAACCTGAGATCGGGCACCGTTCCGCTGGCACCCAAAAGCCATTACGCTTGAGGGCTGCCGGCGGCCCGCGGCTGCGATGGCACTGACTTCCGCGCCGGCACCCGATCCATGTACGCACTGCTTCCCGCCTTCGTTTCCTCGCTGTTCCTGTTCTATGGCGTCTACGTGCTCGGCACGCGTGGCCGCTCCCGCGCCAGCCTGGCCTTCTTCGCGCTCACGGTACTGACCTTCCTGTGGCAAGGCCTGTGGGCGTTCCTGTTCCGCGCGCCGGACGCCGCCACGGCACAGGTGCTGGCCAAGCTGGGCTGGCTGGCCATCCTGCCGTTGCCCACCACGATCTATCACTTCTCCGCCGAGATGGCCGAACGCCCCGGCGAGCGGCGCTGGCTGCTGGCCTCATATGCCCTCGCGGCGGTGCTGATGGCGCTGCTGCCCGGCACCGACTGGGTCATCTCCGGGGTCCGGCCGTTCGATTTCGGTTTCTATCCGAAGGCCGGCCCGCTGGAGGCCGTGCACATCGTCCAGACAACGGCGCTGATCCTGCGCAGCCTCTGGCTGCTGTACGCCGGCCAGCGGCACGCCACGCCCGAAAAACGCAAACGACTGCGCCTGTGCATGCTGGGCGTGGGGGTGTACTCGCTGGCGGCTTCGGACTACGCCGTGAACTACGGCCTGGCGCCGTATCCGCCCGGCGTGCTGTTCATCGCCTGCAGCCCGCTGCTGATCACGTGGGCACTGGTCCGGCTCGACCTCATGCGCCCGTACGCGGTGGCTGCCGGCATCGCGCATGAGCTGCGCGCACCGCTGGCCACCATCCGCATGCAGGCCACGGAAATGGCACGCGCCTGGCCGATCCTGTTCAAGGGCTATCAGTTGGCGGTCAGCAAGGGGCTATGTGCTGACACGCTGGCACCGGATTCACTCAGGCGGATGTCGCAACTCGCGACCGCCATCGATGCCGAAGCGGCCACCGCCCACACGGTCATCGACATGGCGCTGGCCTCGGTCACGCTCGATCGCTTCGACACACGTCACTTTGCCGCGCACAGCCTGTATGAATGTGTCGCAGAGGCGATCGATCGCTACCCGTTCCAGGTTGGGGAACGGGCCCGGCTGACGCTGGTACCGTTTGATCCCGCCTGGCGCTTTTTCGGCTCCGACACGCTGCTCGTGTACGTTGTCTTCAATCTGATCAAGAACGCGCTCTACGCGATCCACACCGCCGCCAGCGGCAGCATCGAGATCAGCGCCACCTGGAGTGGCGAGCACTATGTGGTCGAATTCCGCGATACGGGCTGCGGCATTGCACCGGAGCACGTCGGACGCGTCTTCGATCCGTTCTTCTCGACCATGCACCATGGCAGCGGACACGGCATGGGACTGGCGTTCTGCCGGCGGGTGATGGAGTCGCTCAACGGCCGCATCGAATGCCAGTCGACACTGGGCAAGGGCACGTGCTTTTCACTGTCGTTCCGGCGCCTGCCGGGGGGCTGAGCCCCGAGCGGCCTCAGTCTGTGCCGCCCACGCTTCGCAAACCCGGCGCACCCAGATGGAAGCGGAACGTATTGCGCCCGTTGCGCTTGGCTTCGTAAAGCGCCACGTCCGCATGCTCGAACAGGGCATCGAGCCGTTCATCGCCGGGGGTGAGCGTCACCGCGCCGGCAGACAGCGTCACGTAGGGCGCCACCGTGGAAGCCGCGTGCGGCTGCGCCCGCTCCGCCACCGCGGAGACCATGCGCGCAATCACATGGCGCGCATCGTCCAGCCCGAGGTCGAACAGCATGGCGGCGAACTCCTCTCCACCCACGCGGGCGATGAAATCATCCGGGTGGCGGCAGGCGGCGGTCAACGTTTCGGCCACCGTGCGCAGGCACTCGTCGCCCTGCAGATGGCCGTAGGTGTCGTTGTATTGCTTGAAGCAGTCGATGTCGAACAGCGCCAGCGTGATGGTGCGGCCGTCGCGGCGCGCGTGGTCGAGCAGGCGCGGCGCCTGTGTCTCGAAGAAGCGGCGGTTGAACAGATGCGTGAGCGAGTCCCGGTTGACGTCGTTCTCGAGCAGGCTCAGCTTGGCCTGCGTGCGTTGCAGTTCGCCGCGCAGGGCATTCTGGGCGCTGGCCATGCCCGCGCGCCGCAACTGCTCGACGGTCACATCGCGCAGCAGGAGAAAGGCACCGGCATGGCGGCCGCGCGCATCGGTCAGGCCTTCCAGCGTCATCTCCAGCGTCCGTCCGCTCTCGCGCAGCCAGACCTGGTGGCGGTTGGGCACCCGCGTGCGCTCGAACTCGCGCAGGAGGGCCGGTACCTCCAGCTCGGCCGGCAATGGTGTGTAGAGCCGAGCCGCCGGCAGCAGATGACGCGCGGCGGCATTGATGCTGGCGACGCGGCCGTCGGATGCCAGCACGATGCAACCGTCCCGCATGGCTTCGACGATCTTGCCGCGCGCGTAGACGGCTGTGTCGCGCAGTCGCGGCAACAGGACACACCAGCCCAACAGCGCGGTGCTGATCGCAAATGTGGCCGGCGTGAGGTCACCGCCCAGCGCGGTGGTCCAGCGTTGCAGATAGGCCAGATGTGCCACCAGCGGCAGCAATTGCCCGACCACCAGCGCCAGCCGGACCCGCGTGCGCGACGGACCGTAGAGCGCGGTGACAGCCTCGCTGGGTGGCAGGGTCAGCAGCACAAGGCTCATGGCCAGCAGCAGGTAACTGTAGGCGGTCGCGACCCAGAACATGCGTCCGTGGTCGAACACCGCGCGCTGCACGCCCTCGATGACAATGAAGCGCGCATCCAGCCAGACCAGGTGATGCAGTTCGTTGGTGGCGACCAGGCCGAGGAAGCCCGCAGCCACCAGCAGCGCCGCGACCCATCCCATGCGCACCACGGGCAGCGCATTGCACTCCGGCCGGGTCAGCCCCACCACCATGCGCAGCCAGGCGGCCGGCACGACCATGATCCCGACATAGGCGACCTTTGCCCAACCCACGCGCGCGGGCATGTCAAGGGTGACGACCTCCATGAGCCGCGCGCCGCTCCAGAGTGCGGAGCCCAGGGCGAGCAGCATGAAGGCGCCGACCTCGGGGTCGTCGCGGCGTGCCCATGACAGGCCGATCAGCGCGATGGAAATGAGCGCAGCGCACGCCAGTGCCGCGATCAGCATGATCGGCACATCCCACGCGCACAGCGACGCCGGCAGATACTGTTGCCAGCCGGTCTCTCCACGTTGCACTCCCCGTCGGTCATTGTTCTCAGAGGTTCGAGCCTCACTGCCTGCGACAGTGCGCTTACGCTGCGCTCGATTGCCTGTCAAGCCTTATCGGCACAAACTGTAAAAACTGAAGCGCCATCTTGGTTTACAGCAGTTGACATGGTGCACGTCTGCGGGTGCGCTGCCAATGCATTCGTTTGCGTGCTGCTTTATTCACATCTCGCCCGCTGGCTATCTGACGCTCACAAAACGTCGGTATGATCGAACCATGACCGATACCCGCGCCACCGCTCATCTCTACCCCGCGCACGACCTGGCGGTCTGCACGGACGCCGACACCGCCGTCGAGCGTATCACCGCCATCTACGAGCGCTCTGCACAAACGATCCGCGAGCGCTTCCAAGCCTTCGCACACGGCGAAGATTGCGCGGACGACGCGCCTGCCTGCTATCCCTACCTCGGCATCACCGTCGACCCGAAAACGCTCGTGAGCGATGCGCGCCCGGCCTGGGGCACAGTGGCGTATCCGGGCGTTTACGGCACGACGCTCACACGCCCCGATCTGTTCCGGGAGTACTACCGCGGGCAGATCGAACGCCTGCTGCACTATCACAACAGCCCGGTGGTGGTGGGCGTGAGCAACCGGCCGATTCCGCTGCCGTTCGTGGTGGAAGCCTCCACCGTGGACATCACGCCGGAACAGGCCCGTGCCCTGGGCGGCGCGTTCACGCTGCCCGATCTCGCGCAGATCGACGACTCGATCGCCAACGGCACCTTTCGCCCGGTTGGAGACGAGCCCCAGCCGCTGTCGATGTTCACCGCCGAGCGTGTAGACCTGGCCCTGCAGCGCCTGTACCACTACACGGCCACCCACCCCAAGCATTTCCAGCGCTTCGTGCTGTTCACGAACTACCAGCGCTATGTCGATGAGTTTGCCGCCCTGGGCCGCAAGCTGATGGAAGAAGGCAACGACGAGGGCTACATCCGCTTCATCGAGCCCGGCGACACGGTGCACGAACTGGGCACACCGGCGCCCGACGACGCGCATCGCATCAAGGGCCTGCCGCAGATGCCCGCCTACCATCTGGTGCGCGAAGACCGCCTTGGGGTGACGCTGGTCAACATTGGCGTGGGCCCATCGAACGCCAAGACCATCACCGACCACCTCGCCGTGCTCCGTCCGCACTGCTGGATGATGATCGGCCACTGCGGCGGCCTGCGCCGGTCGCAGCAACTGGGCGACTACGTGCTCGCCCACGCCTACGTGCGCGACGACCATGTGCTCGACCAGGACCTGCCGCCGTGGGTGCCCGTGCCGCCCATCGCGGAAATCCAGGTGGCGCTGCAGGAGGCGGTGGCACGCATCACCGGGCTCTCGGGCGTCGACATGAAGTCGCGCATGCGCACCGGTACGGTGGTCTCCACCGATGACCGCAATTGGGAGCTCAAATACCAGGCGCTCTACACGCGCTTCAACCAGTCGCGCGCCATCGCCATCGACATGGAAAGCGCAACGATCGCCGCCAACGGCTTCCGCCTGCGTGTGCCATACGGCACCCTGCTGTGCGTGTCGGACAAGCCGCTGCATGGCGAGCTGAAGCTGCGCGGCATGGCCAACCTGTTCTATCGCCAGCGCGTGAGCCAGCACTTGGCCATTGGCATGGAAACCGTGCGCCTGCTGCGTGAGAACGGTGTCGAGACGCTGCACTCACGCAAGCTGCGCAGCTTCGACGAGCCGGCGTTCCGGTAAGCACGGAAGGGGCTACGGCGCACCGGGCGCGGCGGCTGACCAGCGACGGAAAGCCGCCAGTGAAGCGCAAGACCCAAAAAAGGGCCATCGGAAATGCATGAAGGAACGCCCGCAACGTGGCGGGCGTGGCGGTGCGTGTTCCGCGCTAATGCGGCAATGCTGACAGTCGATGTTCGGCGAGCAAGACGCTGGCGCTAAGGGCCAGTTGGGCGGAGACAAAGCCCTCGGGTATCTCGATCGCCTCCCAGTCGCACACGATGCGGCCCGCGCGGGTGACCTGAAAGCGTGCCGTCCAGCGGTGGTCGGCGCGCTGGAGCGGGTCGATGAAGATCACGTGCCCGCCATGTGTCACTTCCTGAATCGGCATGGTGTTGCCCCGCTGGTCATCGTTGGACCTTCACCTTAGCAGACGCGGAGGACACCATCTGTCCGCCGCACACCTACAAACGGGTGACAGCGGACGCACTAGGGATCTCCCACGTCACCTCAGCCGACCAGCGGATCGGGCCGCGCCGAAGAACGGGTATTCGGCAAGGGGTCATTGTCCGGACCGTAATACGTGAATACCGCCGAGAACTTGACGGCACCCGTCTGGTTGGCGCGCGCCGCGTGGAAGGTGTCGCAGTGGAAGAGCAGCACATCGCCCGGCAGCAGGGGGACCGGGCGCGCAGTGTCGATCAGCTCGCGGTTCTCGGCGATGTCCTGGCGCAGGAAGAGCTTTTCGTCGAAGCGCTCGGCGGGCAGCGTGAGCTTGTGGCTGCCCGGGATCACCCACAGGCAGCCGTTGTCCACCGTCTCTTCCACCAGTGCCAGCCATGACGACACCAGCGCATTGCGCGCGAACGACCAATAGCGGCTGTCGCGATGCCAGTGCGTGGCGGTGCCGAATGCAGGATGCTTGGTCATCACGCAGTTGTGATGCGCGCGCGAGAGGTGGACCGGGCTGCCGATCAGCTGGGCAATGGCACCGGCGACACGCGCATCGCGTGCCCATTCGGTGTACGGCGTGCCTCGCGAGTCCGCATCCAGCAGGCGGCGCACCGTGTGGCCGCCTTCGGCCTCGCGCGAAGCGGGCGCGCCGGCATATCCGACGTCGGTTTCCAGCTCCACCGGCGGCACCGCATGCGCCAGCGCCTCCTGCGCGGCCGCGAGCAACGCCGCGCACTCCTGCTGCGTGGCAAGGCCCCGTAGCACGACATAGCCGTGCTCGTGGAAGAACGCCTGTTGGTCGGCAGAAAGCGGCTTCGGGAGCGCGGGGGCGGGGATGGGCGTGCTGGCAGACGCGGTCATGGCGGGAAGATCGTACGAAGACGGCGAAAGTCGATGAGTGTAGCGCGCCGTCCCGGCGCGTGCAGGCCTGGCGCGTGCTCAGGCCTGCCCCGGATCAAACGGCGCTCACTCCAGTTCCAGCACGGTGACGGTCAGCACGCCGTTGATCTGTTCCGCGGTGAAGCGGACCTTGCTGCCAACGTGCACTTTCGACAGCATGGCCGGGTCTTGCACGCGGAAGACCATCGTCATGGCATCCATGTCGAGATTGACGAGCGGACCATGCTTGATGGTGAGCTTGCCGGCGGCGGTGTCGACCTTCTTGATCTCGCCTTCGGATATCGGGGCGGCGGCAGGCGCCGAGGCCGTGGGTGCGGGGGCCGCGCCTCCGGCGGCATGGGCAACCGGGGCGCCGGCCAGCAGCACGGCGAGCATCAGGGCATGACGGAGGGACATGGTGGGCTCCTTGTTCAAAAAGAGGAAAGCGAAGGGGTCAGGACTTGATCGAGGGCGCCGGCAGCACGTGTACCGCGCCGCGCATGCCAGCCTCGAAGTGGCCGGGCTGCAGGCAGCCGAATTCCACCGTGCCGGCTTGCGTGAAATGCCAGACGAGCTCACCCGCGTCGCCGGGGGCGACGGTGACGGCGTTGGCGTCGGCATGTTCCATTCCGGGGTGCTGGCGCATCTGGGCAGCGTGGGCGGCCAGATCGGCGGGGGTGCCGAGCGTCATCTCGTGCCGCAGGCGGCCGTTGTTGACGACCTGGAAGCGAATCGTCTCGCCGTCCTGCACATGGATCTGCGCGGGGCTGAAGCGCATGGCGTCGTCCATGTCGACGCGCACGGCGCGGGTGACGTGTGTCGCGTCGCCGGGCGCGCCGATGGCGGTATCGGCGTGGTCATGGCTACCGGCAGGATTGCCGGACGCATGGGCGGCGGCGGCCATCGCCAGCAGCGTGGCCAAAAGGGTCTTGTGGATCCGGTTGCGTTGCATGGTGGGTCGCATCATTGCAGTCGGGGTCAGTTCAGGTGTCGGCATCGTTGGCGGTGTATTCATAGGCGACCGTGCCCTTGGGGTGCCTGTACCAGCCGGGGTCAGCGTAGCTGCCGCGCGGCAGGTCGCGGCGCACCTTCATCACGGTGAACATGCCGCCCATCTCGATGGCGCCGAACGGGCCCTGCCCGGTCATCATCGGGAGCGTGTTGTCGGGCAGCGGCATTTCCATCTCGCCCATGTCGGCCATGCCCGCCTGGCCCATGCCCATGTAGTCGGGCACCAGCGCGTTCATCTTCTTGGCAAGATCTTTCTGCTGCACACCGATCATGGTGGGAACGTTGTGCCCCATGGCGTTCATCGTGTGGTGCGACTTGTGGCAGTGGAACGCCCAGTCGCCGGGGTTGTCGGCGACGAACTCGATGGCGCGCATCTGCCCGACCGCCACATCCACCGTGACCTCGGGCCACCGCGCGCCGGGCGGTACCCAGCCGCCATCCGTGCCGGCAACCTCGAACGTATGGCCGTGCACGTGCATCGGGTGGTTGGTCATGGTGAGGTTGCCCATGCGGATGCGCACGCGATCGCCCAGGCGCACGGGCAGCGGGTCGATGCCCGGGAAGACGCGGCTGTTCCACGTCCACATGTTGAACTCGGTCATCTGCGCCACGCGCGGCGTGTACGAGCCCGGGTCGATGTCATAGGCGGCGAGCAGAAAGATGAAGTCGCGGTCGACACGATGCTGCGCGGGGTCCTTCGGGTGCACGACGATCGAGCCCATCATCCCCATCGCCACCTGGACCATCTCGTCGGAATGGGGGTGGTACATGAACGTCCCGGACTTCTTCATCTCGAACTCGTAGACGAACGTCTTGCCTGGCGGAATGTGCGGTTGCGAGAGGCCGCCGACGCCATCCATGCCGGCCGGCAGGATCATGCCGTGCCAATGCACCGTGGTGTGCTCCGGCAGCTTGTTGGTCACGAAGATGCGCACGCGATCGCCCTCCACGCATTCGATCGTCGGGCCGGGGCTCTGGCCGTTGTAGCCCCACAGGTAGCCTTTCATGCCAGGTGCGAATTCGCGCTCGACGGGTTCGGCGACCAGATGAAACTCCTTCCAGCCGCCCCGCATGCGCCAAGGCAGCGTCCACCCATTCAGGGTCACGACCGGGTTGTAGGGGCGGCCATTGGGCGGCGCGAGCGGTGGCTGGGTAGCGGGTTGCGATTGCAGCGGCGCTTCGGGCAGTGCAGCGGCGCCGGCGCGCGAGACCATCGCCGCGCCCAGCATGGCCGCGCCCGTGCCCCCGAGGAATTGACGTCGGGAAACCATGTTCAGTGTCCTTGTGGAGAGTTGGGTCCAGATGCGGGCGCATTGGCCTCGGCGGGTGGCAGCTTGCCGCCCAGCGCCATCTGCAGGTCCGTCTGGGCAAGCCAGTAGCCGCGCAGCGCATCGATGTAGCCGTTGACGGCATTCACCTGTTCACGCGCATCGGTCAGCAGTTCGAACACGCTGACGAGCATGCCGTTGTAGCGCAGCAGCATCTCGTCGGAGATGGTCTTGCGCAGCGGCACGACCTCGTCACGGTAATGACGCGTCAGGTCATACGCGGTCTGGTAGCGCACATACGATTCCCGTACTTCGGAGCGCGCGCGCACGGCCGTGTCCGCCAACTGGTCGGCAGCTTGCATGTAGATCGCTTGCGCACGCGCCACGCGCGCGCCGCCCCAGTCGAACAGGGGAATCTCGATGCCGATCTCGTAGCCCGTTTCGCGGGGCGCGCCGGTCTTGCTGTTGCGCACGTAGCCCAGGTCCAGCACGTTGATGAAGCGTGTGGCCCGTGTCAGCCCAAGCGAAGACGCCAGCCCATCGACCTGCAGCTTGCCGGCCTGAATGTCCAGCCGGTTGCGCAGCGCGTAGGCTTCGATCTGCTGCAGCTCCGGGCGATCCTTCGGCAGGTCCGGCAGGCGCTCGGGCAACGTGAATGCGATATCCGCGCCCCACACGCCGAGCATGCGGATCAGCGCCTCGCGCTCGGCCTGCGCCTGCTGGCGCGCGCGCGCCAGACTGGCGGTGGCCTCCGCATAAAAGGCCTGTTCGCGGGCGCGGTCCAGTTTGCTGAACGTGCCGGCAGCCGCCAGACGCCGCGCATACTCGGCCCCGGCCTCCGCCGCCTGCTGCACTTGCGCCGCATACGCTGCCGATTGCTCTGCCGCCACGGCATTGACGTACGCCCGCCGCGTGTCTGCCGCCACCTGCAGCATCTGGTTGGCGACCAGCAGCTTCGTCTGCTCGAAGTAGCGGCTTTCGATGCGCGAGGCCATCGGCAACGTCAGCAGGTTGAGAAACGACAGTGAAAACGTGCGCTCGATCGACAGGTCATCGCCGCTGCGCGTGCGCTTGAAGGTAAAACCCGGGTTGGGCAGACGGCTGGCCTGCACCAGCGCCGCCTCGGACAGGCCAAGCTCCGCATACGAAGCCTGCAGGCCCCGGTTGTTGAGCAGTGCGATCTGCACGGCGCTGTCCATCGTGAGCGGCTGGGCCAGCAATTCGCGCGTGCGTTGCGCTGCGCTGTCGCGTGCCTCGGGCGAGCGTTGCCACGTGGCGTCCTTGCCAAGCCGGTCGCGCGCCACATCGGCAACCGTCTTGAAGCCGCTGTCCTGCGTGATGCTGGCGCACCCGCCAAGCAGCAGCGTGGCGGCCAGCGCCCCGACGGCGAGACGGCGCATGGAAGTGTTCAGCATGGCGCCTCCCTCAGTGATGGTGCATGCCGGGCATCGGCATGCCAGCGGGCATGTCTGGAGCCGCGGCGGGCGCGCTCGCCGGCATGGCATGCCCAGCGTGGTCGCTCTGCCCTGATGCGCTGCTACGGGGCTTGGGTGCGACAGCAGCGTTGGTCTCGCGCCAGGGCGCCGGGCCAGCGTCGCGATAGGCGTGGAAGCGATCGAACGTGCGCGGCGCAGAGACTGCGGGCACGGATGCTTCGGCATTCAAGGGATCAGGCGGGGCGACTGGCGCGGACGCTGCACCTTGCGCCACTGCCCATGGCGACACCAGTGCCAGCAGCGCGGCGGCCGCGAGCCATCGTGTGTAAGACATGGAAAACCTCGATCAAACGTATAGACGCACGGCCGCTGTGCCGGACACGGTGCCGTGAAACCAAAGGCCAGCCCGCCCTATGGACGGACTGGTGGCGTCAGACGCGAATCGAAGGTGGACGTTGCAACGCTTCGGGAACGAAGCTGCGGAAGGAGACGGACAGCTCGTGCGGCGCGGCGGCCGGCAGCTCGAGCAGCGGCATGCCAAGGGAGGCGGCCAGCGGAAGCGCCGACCCGAGCGAGCAGGCAGCGCAGATTGGACAGGTCTTGCAGTGCGCCGGCGAGGGTGCCTTCGAACTCGCATCGCCGGTCATCGTCTCGCCGTGATCGTGGCAGGCGTCGGCAACCGTCGCTTCGTCAGCGTTCATGGCCATTGCCATGACAACGGCCGGCTCGTCCGCCGTGCCGGCGCGGGCCGTCATGGCCGTCGCGGCAACCCCTTGCAACGGGATCGCCAGGACAACCAGCCAGAGCAGGAGGCGGGTCAGCAAGCGGTACATGAACGGGAAACTGTCGGCCGGAAAGGTCGCCACGAAAGCCGCTAGTGTAGCGCGATGCCATCAATTTTCGCTGCAAGCCGCACAAGATGGGCTGGGCACGGCACAATGGCTGCCGCCGCGTACCCATTTCTGCGCGCCCGCCTGACCCCTTCTGTTCAGCTTTACCTTCCCCATCAACGCCCCATGAATACCCAATCCCACCAGCTCAGCATGACCGTGCTGATGACGCCCGACATGGCCAATTTTTCCGGCAACGTGCACGGCGGCAACATCCTCAAGCTGCTCGACCAGGTCGCCTACGCCTGTGCGAGCCGCTATGCTGGCCGTTACGTCGTCACCCTGTCGGTCGACCAGGTGGTGTTCCGCCAGCCGATCCACGTCGGCGAACTGGTGACGTTCCTCGCCTCGGTCAACTACACGGGGCGCACGTCGATGGAGATCGGTATCAAGGTGGTCACGGAAAACATCCGCAATCAGGTCGTGCGCCACACCAACAGCTGCTACTTCACCATGGTGGCCGTGGACGACGACGGCAAGCCCGCCGATGTGCCGCCGCTCACGCCCGCTAACGCGGAAGAAAAGGAACGCTTCGAAGCCGCCCAGCAGCGCCGCGCGCTGCGGCAGGAAATGGAAGCCCGGCACAAGGCCATCAAGGCCGCATACAGCACGTCTGAAGCCATCAACTGAACACCCTGCAGCCCAGCCTGCCTACGCCGTCAGCAGCGAACGGTGAATGGCATGGCGCCACGGTCGGGCCGCGTTATCCACAGGCTTACCCACCGTTTCTGTGGATAAACCCGGCTCGCTTGCGCAAATGCGCTCAGCCTCGCGCAAACCCCGCCGAAAGGATCACATCGACAGGCTGCGCCACGATCGGCACGCCAAAGCTCGAGATCGCGGCCAGCGTCGCGTTGTGATGCTCGCGGGGGGCCTCGCCGCCGGCCTGCGGTTTGTCATGCGTCGGATGGGCGTCCGCCGCCAGCGTGACGGCATATCGACCGCGATGAGGGCTGCGGCAAAGGTGCGGCGCCGCACGTGGCGAAGCGCGTCAGCTCATCATCGAAGGCATTCACGGCAGCCCCATGAAACGTTACGTTGCACCTGGGAGAACTAGCGCCCTTCCTCGATCGTCACGCCCAGTTCGGTGAGCACCTCGCGCGCCGAGCGGAACGCCTCGATGGCTGCCGGGGCGCCCGCGTAGATCGCGCTGTGCAGCAAGACTTCGCGGATCTCGACCGCGGTTGCGCCGTTGTTGATGGCGCCGCGTACGTGACCCTTCAACTCGGTGCTGCGCCCAAGCGCCGCCAGCATGGCGCACGTGCAGAGGCTGCGCGTCTTGAGGTCGATGCCCTCGCGCTGCCACGTGCTGCCCCACGCATGCTCGTTGAGCCAGTCCTGCAGCGGTGCGGAAAACGCATCCAGCCCGCTCATCGCGCGTTCTACAAACGCGTCGCCCATCACCTGCGCACGGCGTGCGCGCCCAGCTTGCCTGTCTTGTTCAGCCACGATGCCTCCTCGATTGCAGTGTTTGTAAAGCCCCGTTCAACCCGGTTTGACCAGCAACATGGTCAGCGCCGTGCCCATCAGCACCGCGCAGAATACGAGCCGCAAGCGCACGGGCGAAAACCGGTACGCCAGCGCGACGCCCCAGGACACGCTCAAGATGCCGCCGATGGCCAGCGGCATACCCGTGCTCCAGTCGACATGCCCCGCGTGGGCGTAGGTCGCCAGCGCGATCAGCGAACCCGGCACCACGAGGGCAAGCGCCATGCCCTGTGCACGCGTCTGGGGCATGCCAAAGACCGTCACCAGCGCCGGCACAACCACCAGTCCACCGCCCACTGTGAAGATGCCTGACATGACCCCGCTTGCAATGCCCATCAGCGGCATGGCGGCGGCTGGCATGGCCTGTGATGCACCATGGCCGGCGCAACCGGCGCTACGCACTCCACCCGCCGTATCCTTGAGCTGCAAGACAAAATACACCGCCAGCGCGATCAGGAATAGCGCAAACGCCGTACGTAGAAGGTGCGCATCCAGGCCGGCCGCAAAGCGCGCCGCCACATAGGTCGCCATCATCGAGAACGCACAGATGAGCGCGACCGAGCGCAGGTGCACCGGGTGGCGCTGGTGATAGCGCAGAAAACCGACCAGCACATTCGGCGCGATCATCACCAGCGCCGTTCCCTGGGCCAGGTGTTGGTCCATGCCGTACAGGTAGCCGAGGACCGGGATGGCGATCAGGCCGCCGCCAATACCCAACAGCCCGCCGGCCACGCCCAGGCCCATGCCGAGCAGCAGATTGATCAGGCCTGTCAGGACCACGTGAGACGTCATGCCAGCGAAAGCGGAAGAAGAATGAACACGGCGGCGCACCACGCTGATCGCGATGCGCCGCCGCAAGGCCAAGCGGCAAATTGTAGCGCCGGGCGGTTCGTCCATGTGGGCCGCAACGCCCGATCTGCCAGGGGCGATTGTCCTTGCCTTGCACACCACCGGCGGTGCGCCAACGGACCTGCGACGCCATGCTGCCAGGGCGCCTGGTGCGCGGGTCTGAGGTGTCGATGCCGTGACACGAGCGCGTCCATCGGCGCCTGCGCATCAATGGCCGCGCAACGCGATCGTGACGCCGATATGACGCGGGCCCCGCGCTGAGATCGCGGCACATCCCTCTGCGTCGGTTTCCGACAACGCTCGAAGCTGGTTCGGTGCGTTTGCACACGCTGTATTTGCCGGGAAGGCACCGCCCCGGTAGAGTCTCCGTCCAATGGGCTCCAGCCCAGAGCGGAGGCAAAACCGGGGTAATCCGGTGACGCAAAGCTATAGGGACTTCTGACGAAGTCAGCCAGTTACCCGAAGGCCTGCCATGGCCTCGGGCCAATGGATGCACGCAAACTCCAGCGTGCTCGGGAGGCACACAATGAAAACAACGCACACGGGGGGGCGCACGCCCGCATTCGCCGCAACGCTCGCGGCATCATTGGCAGGCAGCGCAACGCGCAGGTTTGTGCGCGTCGCCTGCTCGGCCGTGGCACTGGTGGCGGGCGCACTGACCGGCGCGCCGCACGCCAACGCCGAAGGGCTGCTGGTGCCAGCCTACATCTACCCATCGGGCAGTGGCGCGACGCAGTGGAGCACCCTTGCCACCACGGCCCAGACCGTACCGACCACCGTCATCCTCAACCCGAACAGCGGCCCCGGCACCACCCAGGATCCGAACTACGTGGCAGCCGTGGCCCAGGTTCACGCCGCAGGCGGCAAAGTGATCGGCTACGTATCGACGTCGTACGCACAGCGCTCGCTCTCCGCGGTGGTGCAGGACATCAACACGTATCAGGCGCTGTACCAGGTGGACGGATTCTTCATCGACGAGATGACCGCGGACAGCGTGACCGCGCATATCCAGTTCTATCAGTCGGTCTACAACTACATCAAGGGGCTGTCTTCGGCGTACACGGTCACGGGCAACCCAGGCACCAACGTGCCGGAGATCTATGCGAGCCTGCCGGTGGCCGACCAGATCGTCGTGTTCGAAGACAGCGCCAAGCACTACAAGACGTACGCTCCCCTGGCCTGGCAGGCGAACTACCCGATCAGCCGTTTCGCACATATCGTCTACGCGGCGTCAGCCACGCAGATGCTGACGTTTGTGGCTAACGCATCAAGCCTTGGCGCTGGCAGCGTGTATATCACCTCCAAGACGCTACCCAATCCATATGGAGCGCTGCCGAGCTACTGGAGCCAGGAAGTCACCGCGGTGTCGGTTGCAAAATGACGTGAGGTGCCCAGGTCGGGATGCGGGCATCCCGGCGCATGCCTTATAGTCGGGACCACGTTCGCATTCCGCCCCGCCCGCCACAGCATGCGGGTCTTGGAGCAACAACAAGGAGAACCCCGTGGCCCTGGCTCCCAACAAGCTGCCCCAATGGACCGTTGCCGCCCCCGTGCTCGCGTGGGTGGTACTGGTCGCTGGCACACTCATGCCACCTCCCGGCTGGCTGATCGCGCTGATGGCGCTGGCGCTTGCCGGCGCGGTCTTTTCTGCCGTGCATCATGCCGAAGTGGTCGCGCACAAGGTCGGCGAGCCCTTCGGCACACTCGTGCTCGCCATTGCCGTCACCGTGATCGAGGTCGCGCTGATCGTTTCGGTCATGCTGTCGTCCGGCCCCGAGAAGGCGGGACTGGCGCGCGATACGGTCTTTGCCGCCGTCATGATCATCTGTAACGGCATCGTGGGCCTGTGCCTGTTCGTGGGCGGCCTGCGCCACCGTGAGCAGGCATTCCAGGCGCCCGGTGCCAACGCCGCGCTGGCCGTGCTCGCGGCGCTGGTGACCTTGACGATGGTGCTGCCCAACTACACCAGTTCCACGCCCGGGCCGGTTCTCACCTCGTCGCAGCTCGCCTTTGCCGGCGTGACCTCCCTACTGCTGTATGGCTGCTTCGTGATCGTGCAGACGATCCGCCACCGTGATTACTTCCTGGCCGACAGCCCGAATGAAGACGTGCACGCCCCGCCGCCGCCGACGCGCGTCGCCCTGACCAGCATGGTGCTGCTCATGGTGAGCCTGGTGGCGGTGGTGGGCCTGGCCAAGATCCTGTCGCCATCGGTGGAGGCGGCGCTTCTGAACGCGGGGGCGCCGGCAGCGGCGGTCGGGATCGTCATTGCCGCGCTGGTGCTGCTGCCCGAAGGGCTGGCGGCCCTGCGCGCGGCCAATGCCGATCGCATTCAGACCAGCCTGAACCTGGCACTGGGCTCGGCGCTGGCCAGCATCGGACTGACGATCCCCACGGTGGCTGCCGTGTTCATCTGGATCGGCCGGCCGCTCGAACTCGGGCTCGGGCCCAAGGAAACCGTCCTGCTCGTCCTCACGCTGATCGTGTCGACGCTCACGCTGGGCAACGGCCGCACGACGATCCTGCAAGGCGTGGTGCACCTGGCCATCTTTGCGGCGTATCTCTTCCTGTCGATCGTGCCGTAACCCGAAAACGCCGTAGGTCATGGGCGCCTGACAGGCGCCTTTTTTATTTGAGCGATGGCACAGGCTGCATGTCCTGCAGCAGCGTGGGCACCAGTTCCGACACCGTCGGATGAATGTGCATGGCTCGGCTGATGGTGGTGTACGGCGCCTTTGCATACATGACATCGAGCAGCGAATGCACCACCTCATCGCCGCCCACGCCCAGGATGGCGGCGCCGAGAATCTCCTGCGTCTGCGCGTCGACCACCACGCGCATGAAACCCTGGCTCTCGCCCTTCTCCACCGCGCGGCCGACGCGCGTCATGGGCCGATGCCCCACCAGCAGCTTGCGTCCCGACTGCTTGGCTTCGGCAAGCGACATGCCAATGCGCGCGAGGGGCGGATCGATATACATCGCATACGCCTGGATGCGGTCAGACACCTTGCGCGGATCGTTGTCGAGCAGATTGGCCGCGACGATCTCGTAATCGTTGTACGACGTGTGGGTAAACGCGCCGCGCCCGTTGCAATCGCCAAGGGCCCAGACGCCGGGCACGTTGGTGCGCAATTGTTCATCCACGCGGATGTAGCCGCGCGCATCGGTTTCGATGCCGGCCTTGTCGAGGGCCAGATCGTCCGTATTGGGCACGCGCCCCACGGCCATCAGCAGATGCGAGCCCGATACCTCGCGCCCGCCGCCAGCGCTGTCCAGCCCCACGATCACTTCGGCGGCATCGCGCCGGACGCTCAGGCAGTTGGCATTGAGCTGCACATCGATGCCCTCCGCCTCCAGAATCTCGCGGACAGCCTGCGACACGTCTTCGTCTTCCCGGCCGATCAGGCGTGGACCTTTTTCGACAATCGTGACGCGCGAGCCGAAGCGCCGGTACATCTGCCCAAACTCCAGCCCCACATAGCTGCCGCCGATCACGATCAGGTGTTCGGGCAGGAAATCCACATCCATCATGGTCGCGTTGGTCAGGTACGGCACCTGGTCGAGACCCGGCATGGGCGGGACCAGCGCCCGGCCCCCCACGTTGATGAAGATGCGCCCAGCCTCGAGCCGCTCGTCGCCAACGCGCACGACATGTGCGTCCTCGAAGCGCGCGTGCCCCTGGAAGACGGTGCCGTGCTCCAGGCCGCGCACCCATTGCTCCACGCCCCTGCTGGAGCGTCCGGACACCTCGTCCTTGCGCGCCTTCACGCGCCGCATATCCACCGAGATTTGTCCGTCGATGACCACGCCATACTCCGCCGCCCGCTGGGCCATGCGCGCGGCATAGGCGCTCGCCACCAGTGTCTTGGTCGGAATGCACCCGGTGTTGACGCACGTGCCGCCAAAGCGGCCGCGCTCGATGATGGCCACCTTCATGCCCGCAGCGGACAACCGCGCCGCGAGCGGCGATCCCGCCTGGCCGGTGCCAATGATGATGGCGTCGAAGCGTTGCGTCATGGGGCTCTCCTGGATGGCTGCGGCGGTGTGCGTACGCCGTGTCTGCTCGGCCATGGTAGGTCGCGCGCGTGTCAACGGCGACCAGTTTCTGGAAGGCGTTGCGCCTTCGCCCGTCAGGAGGAGCGTCGAAAGCCACACGGCCACACCGAGGCACGGCCGTTGCATGCGGGTGCTCAGCAGCGAGCACCCGGTGAAGGCGTCACATCAATGGTGATGATGGTGTTTGCCGCGATGGCCACGGCCCCGGCCGTAACCATCGTAGTCGGAGTACGAATTACGCTGCACGTTGCCGCCGAGCGCCGCGCCCGCGCCACCGCCCAGGCCCGCGCCGACGATACCGCCCGTGCGGCCGCCCATGGCGTTGCCCGCTGCCGCACCCACGCCGCCGCCCAGTGCACCGCCGACGATCGCGCCCTTGCGCTCGCGGCCATTGGCCGTCAGTGCACCGCCTGCGCCACCGCCGATCGCTCCACCGATGACGGAGCCGGTCTGCCCGCCCAGCGCGCCGCCCACGGCAGCACCGCCAGCCCCGCCCAGCGCGCCGCCGAGCGCGTTGGACAAGTCATCCGCTGCCGCCGGCAGCGCCGTCAAACCGGCCAGGGCCGCAACGATCAGGGTAGGGGCCAATTTCTTCAACATGCTAGGTTCTCCTCGTTCATTTGGACATCACGCGGGCGGCACGCACCGCTGGCTCGCCGGTTCTGGCTGAACCGATTTGCGCCGCAGAATACAAGGCTCACGGCCGATGGGGTTAAACACCCGCGTCAAACTGGTAACAGAATGTTGCCAATATGCCGATTGCACCACCCCTGCGGGTGCCCAGTCAGCGTTTGATAAGACCGCCCTAACAGGAGCCCTCATGCCAACCTATGTTGCGTTCCTGCGCGCCGTCAATGTTGGCGGCACCGGGAAGCTGCCCATGGCCGAACTGCGCGCCCTGTGCGAATCCATCGGCTTGACCAAGGTACGCACCTACATTGCGAGCGGCAATGTCGTGTTTCACAGCCCGCTGAGCGAGTCCGCGGTCAAGACCCGGCTGGAGCGCTGCCTGGAGGCGTACGCCGGCAAGCCCGTTGGTGTGCTGGTGCGCACTGGCGACGAGCTGGCTGCCGTGCTGCAGGACAATCCGTTCAAGTCGGCGGCGCCCAATCGGACCGTCGCCATCTTCCTTGATACGCCGCCGCCCGCCGACGCACTCGCCAGCGCCACCGGCCGGCAATCCGAAGCGATCGCACTCGGCACGCGCGAAATCTACGTGCACTACGGCGATGGCATGGCCCGTTCCAAGCTGAAGATTCCCGCCACACAGGCCGGAACCGCACGCAACATCAACACCATCACGACCCTGGTCGCGTGGGCGGCGGAGTAGCGCCGGACCGCGCCCGGCCCCCATCAAGGCGCGGAGACCTTGCGCTGCGCCATGTGATGGAGGTAAGCCAGCAGATCATTGAGCTGCGCGTCGGACAAGGTCTTCTCGTCGATGGCCGACATGCGCGCGTTGGGCCACCACCGCAGCGATTGCGGGTTGCGGATGAGGTGGCGCAGCTTGTCGTCGCCCAGGTACTCCACGGGGCTGTACGGCACGTTCAGATCGGGCCCCAGGGTGGCATCGCCTGCGCGATTGAGCGTATGGCACGAGAAACAGACGCGCTGGAAGACGGCAAAACCCCGCATGACGGCGCCATCGGCTGGCAGCCCTGCCGCTGGCCGGATGGCAGCAAAGCGCGCTCCCGGCAAGGCCGCGACGTCGATGCGCACGATGTTGTAGGTCCACAGGCTCTCGTTCACGGCGGCCGCCTTGTCCGCAGGGGCGGTCCAGATCAGCCGGAACGGGCCGATATCCTGCCCCTTGAGCATGGGCCAGGGGGCAGCCGGATCTTCCACGGCCAGCCAGGCGCGGGGGCCGTCTGCCCGGTCGGCCAGCAGCAGGCGCATGGGCAAGTGCGACACGTAGCCGTCGCTGGCCGCCGTGGTGGCGCTGGCATCGGGGCTGGCCGGCTGACCCTTGAAGAACTCGCTGACGGGAATGGCCTTGAAGGTCAGGCGACGCTTCAGGTTTTCATCGTCGACGGTGACATCGGCCATCCGTGGGTCGTGCAACAGCGCATCGCGCGCCCACGTGCGATGCTGCGCGCCAACATTGATGATCAGTGCCGCGGCATCCGCCGCGTGCGCCGTGCCACCGAGCATCGCGCAAGTGAGCCACCCTGCCAGGGTGATGAGCCAGTGCTTCATGAGTTCTCCGTTCATTCAAGCCGTCCGCTCGAGAGTGTATGCAAGGCGACGCCATCTGGCATGGGTGTCATGACTAACCGGCCGGGGCCTTGATGCGCAGCCTCACGATGGCACCGCGCGGCGCCCGTCGGGGCAAGGCAGCATCGGGGGCGAGCGCAGGCAAGCGCATCACCCCTGACTGGCCGGGCGGGTTCAAAGTGCATCCGGCCTCGACAGCCACTGGCGCAGAATCGCCACGCTGTAACGCGAATCCACCTGCGCGATGAACTGCATGAAGTCCACGCTGGCCGCGTCGTCGGCCCGGTCCGAAATGGTACGGATGGCTGCAAATGGCACCCCCCACTCGTGACAGACCTGGGCGACGGCCGCGCCTTCCATTTCAACGGCCAGCGCGTCGGGTAGCGCCTCCCGCAGCGCTGCGCTCTCGGCCGATGTGCAGACAAAGCGGTCGCCGCTGATGATCAGGCCGCTGTGCACGCGCGGCGTGCGGATCCCGAACGCGGCCATGACTTCAGCCCCCAGCAGCACGTGCGGGTCAGCCAGCACGGCGTCGGCGCTCTCGCGCAGCGTCTGCGCGAGCCTGGCATCGGCCGGAAAGCGCGCCACACCGGTGAGGGGAATCTCCCAGCGGGGGAACAGCGGAGACGCATCCACGTCGTGCTGCAGCAGCTCCGCCGATACCACGACATCCCCTACTGACACCTCGGATGCAAGCCCGCCCGCCACTCCCGCAAACACCGCCGCGCGCACGCCGAAATGGGTGATGAGGGCGACCGCAGTCGAAGCGGCCGCCACCTTGCCAACGCGCGACAGCACGACGACCACGGGCCGGCCATCCAGCTCCCCCGTCCAGAAATCGCGGCTGCCGATGTGCACGCAACGCGCATCCGACAGCAACGGCAGCAGGTCACTGATTTCTTGACGCAATGCGGCCACGATGCCGACCGGACCGTTGGATGGAGAGCGCTGGAGGTTCATGCGGGCACAGGGGCGATCGAAGGAAACCGCCATTGTCGCCGCAATCCTGCCCGCGCCGGGCTCCGCTGTCAGATCCGCTGCGCAGCCGCTTGTACCGCGACGTAGCGGTCGGCTCGCAAGCGATCCAGCCGTTCGGTCACGGCCTGCAGGATGTGCGGCGCCGCCCGCTCTGGTCGCCCGCAAGCAAACGGGGGCGCGGGCGCGTACTCGATGCCGAGCTGCACGGCTTGCGCATGCTCCGCGCCGGCAATGTCGGCCATGACCGAGAGCGCCATGTCGATGCCGGCCGTCACGCCGCCGCCCGTGATGAGGTTGCCATCCCGCACCACGCGACTCTCGTCCACCGTGGCACCGAACGCGGGCAGCAGATCGCGCCAGGCCCAATGGCACGCCGCGCGCTTGCCTTGCAGCAGCCCGGCGGCCCCCAGGACGAGCGACCCCGTGCACACGGAAGTCACGTAGCGGGCGCCCACCGCCAACCGCCGGACCTCCCCCACGAAATCGGCATCGCCCATCGCCTCGATCACACCAAACCCGCCCGGCACACAGATGAGATCGGCGTGTGCGACGTCGGCCAGCCGCTGCACGTTGGCGATGGTGAGGCCACCATCGGCGTGGATCGAGCCACCGCGTGCCGACGCCATCACGCATTGCGCGCCGGGCAGTCGCCAGAAGACTTCGTCCGGGCCGGTGAAATCGAGTTGGGTGACACGGTCGTACAGCGCAAAGACCACGACGAATGGGGAAGCCGACATGAAGTCCATCTCCTGTTGGGTAATTGACGCTGCGTAGCATCGCGCTCTATTGTGTTGGCAGCGATGTCATGTAACCCACGTTTTCTGCCATGCCTCACCGGATTGCCGTGCTGATCTTTCCCGACTTCCAGGTGCTCGACGCCGCTGGGCCCGTAGCCGCGTTCGAGGTGGCAAGCCGCTACCGGGACGGGCATTACGCCGTGCGCACGGTGGCCGTGCACCCTGGCCTGGTTCGCAGCTCGTCTGGCGCAAGCTGGGTGGCGGAGGCACTGCCGACGGCCAGCCGGGTGGATACCCTGCTCGTGGCCGGCGGCGACGGCGTGGATGCCGCCATGGCCGACCCGCGCACGCGCCGCTTCGTGCAGCGCTGCGCCGCGCGCGGTGCCCGCGTGGCCAGCGTGTGCTCGGGCAGCCTGCTGCTGGCCTCAACAGGGGTGCTGGATGGCCGGCGCGCCACCACACATTGGTGCCGAACCGACCAATTTGCGCGCCAGTTCCCACAGGTGCAGCTCGAAGCCGACCACATCTACGTGAATGATGGCCGCTTCTGGACCAGTGCCGGCATCAGCGCCGGTATCGACCTGGCGCTCGCCCTGATCGCGGAAGACCTGGGCGAGCGCGTGGCACGCGCGGTGGCGCGGCAGCTTGTCGTCTATTACCGGCGGCCCGGCGGGCAGTCTCAGTTTTCTGCGCTCAACGAGATGGACTCTGCCCGTGGCCGCTTCAAGCCATTGCTGGACCACGTCCGCCGCAACCTCGGCGACGCCCATCGTGTCGACGATCTGGCTGAACACGCCTGCATGAGCCCCCGCCATTTCGCGCGCGCC
>JAGWNU010000195.1 GCA_028871175.1 Burkholderiaceae bacterium
CATGCAAGCTCACCACGCGGTCAAACGTGACGCTGAATGGCGGCATGACCAGCGCCTCGGCGGCACCGCGTATCCGCGCAATGAGGTCCTCCGGGGGCGGTTGGACGAAATCCCCGAGGTGATACAGCGTGACATGCAAGCGGTGCGCATGCAGCGCCTTGCCCTTGAAGCCGACCGCGGGCCGCAATTGTTCCACCAGCCGCCCGATGTGCTCTGCCGTTGCGGAATCCGGCTTGATTGCCAGAAACAGGCGATGCGCGGGCACCTGCGGGATGGCTTCGAAGCCAGGAAGGGAGAGTTGGGTCACGGCGATGGCGGAGGGTGCAAATCATGGATCAACCCCGCCATTATCGGCATGTGCGTGACGTCTTGCGGGCTGCGCGCGGAAAAAAAAGACGCCCGGCAGCGTCAAGTGCCGGGCGTGGTTCCCTGTGATGCGGCGATCAGATGTCGAAGAAGACCGTCTCGGCACCGCCGTCGGGCGTGTCCTGCAGGCGCACGTCGAACGTATAGACCACCTCGCCGTTACGCTCGCTGCGCTGGGCGATCAGCGTCTTGCGGCGCACTTCCCATTCGATGCCGCCGAGTACCGGGTCGGTGCCGTTGGCGCCGGTCTCATCGCTGAAGTACACACGCGTGTGCAGGCCCAGATTGATGCCGCGCGCGAACAGAATCATGCAGATATGCGGCGCCTGCACCGATGCCCCGCGCCCGGCCACCGCGCCCGGCTTGATGGTTTCGAAACGGTACACGCCGGTATCGAAATCCGCGCCCGCGCGGCCCCAGCCGCGAAATGCCGGGTCGACCGGCTTGTCCTGGCGGTCCGCCGGATGGGCGTACTTGCCATCGGCATTGGCCTGCCAGATTTCGATCAGCACATCGCGCACGAGCGAGCCGGAACCATCGAAGACACGGCCTTCCAGCGCGATGCGCTCACCGCGCGTGTCCGGCGTCGTCAGCACGTTGCCGAACTCTTTCTCGTAGATGTCGAAACCCGCCTGACGCGGCGCAAGCCCGATGTGTACGTAAGGGCCGCCCGTCTGCGAAGCGGTCTCGTTGAAATGCGCAAACGGCGGCGTTGTCGCCATGGATGTTGCCTGGGCGCGCTCGAGCGATTGACGAAGCGTGGTCATGGTCATCACTTGACTCCTTGCACGGCGTTTTCAAAATGCGTGGCGCGGCGGCCCCGCAGCGTGATGTCAAAGCGATAGCAACGCGCGTCAAGCGGCACGTGGTTGGCGGTGTCGTGCAGCGCGATCAGCCCGCGCACCTGCTCCTCGCTCGGGATGGTCTTGATGATCGGGCACTGCGCGATCAGCGGATCGCCTTCGAAGTACATCTGGGTGATGAGGCGCTGCGCCCAGCCGTCACCCGAGAGCGAGTAATGGATGTGCGACGGACGCCAATCGTTGATGCGGTTGCGCCACGGATACGGGCCAGGCTTGATGGTGCGATAGACGTAGTAGCCGTTGGCGTCGGTCAGCATGCGGCCGCAACCGCCAAAGTTCGGATCGATCGGCGCGATGTACTGGTCCTTCTTGTGGCGGTAGCGGCCGCCGGCATTCGCCTGCCAGACCTCCACCAGTGCGTTCGGCACGGGGCGGCCGAATTCGTCGCGCACGTAGCCGTGGACGATGATGCGCTCGCCGATGGGCAGGCCTTCCTTGGCGTAGTTGAGGATGAGGTCATTGTCGAGCGGGCCGAGGTCGTCGGCATGGAACACCGGCGCGGTGGTTTCCGAGAGCGTGTTCAGCGTCGAGATGAGCGCATTGCGCGGCGAGCGCAGCACGCTCGTTTTATAGACAGGGGTCAGTGCGGGCGGATGCTGGGCGGTGTCGCGCTGCGCGAATTCACCGGTGCCGGAAAGCGGCAAGGTCATGGGGCGTCTCCTGTTGAAATCGTGAGACGACTGTATCGCCGCTAAAAAGTGAAGTAAATTGACTTCTGATCGAAAAATCAATAACCCTTGGTTATGGAAAATATCCCGTCTGGCGATTTGTCTTCGCGCATCCGCTTCCGGCATCTGAGCTGCTTTGTCGCCATCGCCCAGGAGCGCAACCTGCGGCGCGCCGCCGAACGGCTGCACCTGAGCCAGCCGGCGGTCTCCAAGACGTTGGGGGAGCTTGAGTCGCTGGCCGGTATGCAACTCGTGGAGCGCGGGCGGCACGGCGCCAGGCTCACCGCCGCCGGGGAGCAATTCCTGCGGCATGCGGTGGGGGTCTCGCAGGCGCTGGAAGCGGCGACGGCCGCCCTGATGGGCTCCAGCGACGCTGCCGCGCCGATCGTGCAGATAGGCGCCCTGCCGACCGTCGCCAGCAGCCTGCTGCCCCAGGCGATCGCACGCCTGCACGCGCAGCGCCCGCATGCGGGGGTGCGCCTGCGCACAGGCACCAACATCGAGCTGCTGTCGGCGCTCAAAGCAGGAGAGCTCGACTTCATCGTTGCACGCATGGCGGAGCCGGATGCCATGCAGGGGCTGTCGTTCGAACTGCTCTATGCCGAGCCACTCGCGCTGGTGGTACGTCCCGGGCATCCGTTGCTGGCGCAGCCGGGGGCATCGGCCTCGTTGCAGGCGGTGCTGGATTACCCGTTGGTCGTCGCGGCCCCTGGCACCGTGCCGAGGCACCACACCGATGCCCTGTTCCAGACGCACGGATTGCGCGTGCCGACCGGCGTGACGGAAACGCTGTCCGTATCCGTCGCGCGCCTGTTGGCATGCCGGTCCGACGCTGTGTGGATCACGCCTGAGCGGGCCGCCCGTGATGACCTTGAGCACGGCGCGTTGGCACGCCTTGACATCGCCACCTCCGGCACGAAGGAGCCCGTCGGCCTGCTGCGCCGAAGCGCCAGCGCGCCCAGCGAACTGGCTGGCGCATTCATGGACATGCTGATTGAACTCGCCCAGGCGCACTAACCCGGCACGAGCGCTCGCACGACCAGAAAGGCGCCGCTTCCCAAGGCCGCTGCGCCGACAAGCCTTGCCGCCCGGTCGCCAAACGGAGCGAGCCGCTCGAGGGTGATGGCAGCCGAAACCGCCGCCATTGCCCACAGATCCATGGCACCGGCCACCAGCAGGATCGACGTCAGGGCTGCGCACGAGCCGACGCACTGGATGCCCAGGCGCGCACCGTATCGCAAGGCGTGACGCGGGCCGGCACGCAGCATCCCGCCAGAGGCCGGCACCGTGCGGCAGCCTGCAAGCTGACGGGCCTTCCACGCACTCAATTGCACCGCGCCCGCGGCGAGGACAATCGCGCCCGTCGCAGCCGGAACACCACGCACCACGCGCGGCCAGACCATTTCGAGCACGGCAAGTCCAGCCTGCCCCGCAAGCACTGCCGCCCCGACACCAACCCAGACCGCCAGGTAAGCCACGCCCACCAGCACGGTCAGTGCATCCAGTTGCGCCTGCCTGACAACCGGCACGCCCCGGCGATAACGCTGCAGCATCGGCACCAATGACGGCAGCATCATCGCCGCCATCATCACCGTCCACATGCCAAGGAACGATGCGGGCTGCGTGGTCCACCGCCGCCCGCACAATGGCATCCACATTGGCATAGCGGCCACGGCCCGCATCGACTCACACCACGCCACCGTCGCGCCCGCACTGATGAAAAATACCAGCGCCGACACGGCGAGAAAACGGCGCTCACCCGATGTGGCTGCGCGCGGTTCATCCACGCGGTGCGTACTCGTCATGGCGACGCCACCAGACTCCGGCCTCGTTGCGGCCCAGCGGCGCGCGATCGAGCCATTGGTATGCGCCCCACAGCCCATCCAGCCCGCGCGCGTAGGTGGAGTACGTGTGATACACGACGCCGTCCTGCATCACGAATGCGCTCATGCCGGGCCGATCCCGCACATAGGTTGGGCCATCGGTACCGCACATGGTCGCAAACTGTACGACGGGCGCGGGCAGGTCGGATGCGTCCATCACGTGGCTGCCGCGCACGTAGTTGTAATCAGCCGTGCCGTCGCGCTGTTGCGCTTCGGAAATCGACACGTTGAAGTCATAGTTGAAATCGCTGCTGGCCGAAGATACCCACGGGAACGACCATCCCATGCGGTCCTTGTATGCCTGCAGCTTGGCAAGCGGCGCGCGCGACACCGCCATCAGCGTGACATCATGGTTGGCCAGATGCGTCACGAAGCCATCGAAGCCGTCCGCAATCATGGAGCAGGACGGGCACCCGGCCTTGTAATCGGGGCCGAACATGAAGTGATACACGAGCAGTTGCGAACGATTGCCGAACAGGTCAGCCAGCGTGAGGCTGCCAGCCTCGGTTTCAAACTGGTAGGTTTTGTCGATGCGGACCCACGGAAGTGCCTGGCGCCGGCGCGCCAGCTCGTCGCTGCGCCGGGTCAGTTCCTTCTCGGCCTTGAGCAGTTCGAGCCGCTCGGCAAGCCAGGCTTCGCGTGTTCCGATGGGATGTCCTGCGCTCATGCTTGTCTCCGTTCAGGTAAGGGGTCGTGCTAGATTAGGCGGCGACCCAGAACGGCGGGAGTGACAAGTGTGGCGGGATTTGGATGGATTCCTTGATCACGGCGGCGGCGCGCGCGCTCGCGGCCGGTGACCCCTTCGGTGCCCTCAACCGTGTCGCCCTGCGCGACGATGCGTCCGCACTCGCACTGCGCGGCATCGCCATCGCACAACTCGGTGACCTCGCGCGCGCCAAGCATCTGTTGCGCCGCGCCGCACGCGCATTCGGCGCCAAGGAAGCCCTGGCACGCGCCCGCTGCGTCGTCGCAGAAGCAGAGGTCGCCCTCGCCTCACGCGATCTCGGCTGGCCCGCCAGGACGCTGGACGCCGCACGCGTCACGCTCGAGGCGCATGGCGACCCTGTCAACGCGGCCCATGCGCGGTATCTGGCCATCCGCAAGCTGCTCCTGATCGGCCGCCTTGACGAGGCCGACCACGCGTTGACCGCAATGACACCGTCGCGCCTGCCGCCTGCGCTGCGTGCGGCGCATGCGCTGGTCGTCGCGGGCATCGCCATGCGCCGCTTGCAGACCGCTGCGGCACGCAGCGCGCTGGTCCAGGCGAGCGAAGCTGCCCGGCAAGCCGGCATTTCAACGTTGACGGCGGAAGTCGAGCGTGCAGCCCGCATCCTGCAGGCTCCGGCAGCCAAGTTGATCGCGCGTGGTGCTGAACGCGTCGTGCGCCTGGAAGACGTGGAGGCGCTGTTCGCATCGGATGCATTGGTTGTCGATGCCTGCCGGCTCTCGGTGCGGCACACCGACACGATCATCTCGCTGGCCACCCGCCCCGTGCTGTTCACGCTCGCTCGCCTGTTGGCCGAAGCCTGGCCAGCCGATGTGCCCAGAGACACGCTGATCGCCCGTGCGTTCCGCACCCGGCACGCAGACGAATCGCACCGTGTACGCCTACGCGTCGAGATGGGCCGACTGCGCACCGCACTGGCTGCAGCGGCAACGATCAAGGCGACTCGGCACGGATTCGGGCTTCAGCCACGTCGCGCTGCGGAGGTCGTTGTGCTCGCGCAGCCTGTTGAAGAACAGTACGCCGCCGTGCTCGCCTGCCTGGCCGATGGGGAATCGTGGTCGAGCTCGTCCCTGGCGCTTGCCCTGGGGGCCAGCCAGCGCACCGTACAGCGCGCGCTCGATGCGTTGGCGGTATCGGGCAAGGTGCAATCCTTCGGCCACGGGCGTGCACGCCGCTGGGTGACGCCGCCTGTCCCCGGATTCGCGACCACCTTGTTACTCCCCGCGCCGCTGCCGAGTGACTAGCATGGAAGCTCGACAACCGACCGCACAGGACAAGAACATGAAACGATCCGCCGCAGACATCGTGCGCGAATATGGCCCGTTCCCGGAGGCCGACAGCGTCGGCGGCGTCACGTATGACGGCCAGAGCATCTGGTTTGCCGCCGGCGGGCGGTTGCAGCAAATCGACCCGGCGAGCGGACAACCACTGCGGTCGATCGACGTAGCCGCCCATGCCGGCACGGCATTCGACGGCCAGCACCTGTTCCAGATTGCCGAAGACCGCATCCAGAAGATCGACCCGCAAACAGGTCAGGTGCTTGCGACGATCCCCGCGCCCGGGGCCGGTGGCTACTCGGGCCTCGCCTGGGCCGAGGGCACGCTGTGGGTCGGGCAGTATCGCGACAAGAAGATCCACCAGATCGATCCTGAGACCGGCACCGTGCTGCGCACCATCGAGTCGAACCGCTTCGTCACCGGCGTCACCTGGGTCGATGGCGAACTCTGGCACGCCACCTGGGAAGGCGATACGAGCGACCTGCGGCACATCGATCCGCAGACCGGAGAAGTGCTTGAGCTGCTCGAGATGCCCCCGGGCGTGGGAGTCTCCGGACTGGAGTCGAATGGCGCGGATCAGTTCTTCTGCGGTGGCGGCAACAGCAGCAGGATCCGCGCCGTACGCCGGCCTGGCAAGACGGTCAAGACGGACGCGGCTGCAGACTGACCGCGATGGTCGGACTCATGAAAAAGCCCGCCGTGCAGGCGGGCTTTTTGCTGGCTTTGCGGGAAGTCACTCCCACTCGATCGTCGCAGGCGGCTTGCCGGACACGTCATATACGACCCGGTTCAAACCACGCACTTCGTTGATGATGCGGTTGGACACGCGACCCAGCAGCGCATACGGCAAGTGCGCCCAGTGCGCAGTCATGAAGTCGGTCGTCTGCACGGCGCGCAATGCCGTCACGTAGTCGTACGTGCGGCCATCGCCCATCACGCCGACGGATTTGACCGGCAGGAACACGGCAAACGCCTGGCTGGTCAGGTCGTACCAGCTCTTGCCAATGTCAGTCG
>JAGWNU010000019.1 GCA_028871175.1 Burkholderiaceae bacterium
AGGCCTGAAGACGGAATTCGTCACGCGCGGGGGCATCGCGCGCGCGGTGGACGACGTCTCCTTCACGGTCGGGCGCGGCGAGATCATGGGCCTGGTTGGCGAGTCCGGTTCGGGCAAGTCGATGACAGGCTACTCCGTCATGGGCTTGATCGACCCGCCGGGCCGCGTGGCCGGCGGGCGTATCGAGCTGACCGGCCGTGATGGCGTCACGCACGATCTGCGCACGCTCTCCGCCAGGCAGATGCGCGACATGCGCGGTAACCGCATCGCCATGATCTTCCAAGACCCGATGATGACGCTCAATCCCGTCTTGCGCGTCGACACGCAGATGATCGAAGCGGTGCTTGCGCACCAGCGGGTGGGCAAGCAGCGGGCCCGAGAGATGGCGCGCGAGGCGCTGGCGCGGGTCGGCATCCCATCGCCGGACGAGCGTCTGACAGCCTATCCGCACCAGTTCTCGGGCGGTATGCGGCAGCGCGTGGCGATTGCCATTGCCCTGCTCAACAAGCCGGACCTGATCATCGCCGACGAGCCGACCACCGCGCTGGACGTGACCATCCAGGGGCAGATCCTGTCGGAAGTGCAGACCTTGTGCCGGGAGAGCGGCACCGCGCTGATCTGGATCACGCACGATCTCTCCGTGGTAGCTGGACTGGCCGACAGCGTGTGCGTGATGTACGCCGGCCGCATCGTCGAGCAGGGCAGCGTGCAGCAAGTGCTGGAGGTGCCGCGCCACCCCTACACGTTCGGCCTCATCGCTTCGGCGCCATCGCGCAATCCGCGCGGGGCGCCACTGCGACAGATTCCGGGCATGACGCCATCGCTGCTGGCGTTGCCCAGCGGCTGCGCTTTCCGCGAGCGCTGCGCCTTTGCTACCGAGGTCTGCAAGCAGACGCCCATGCTCGACACACTCGACGACGGCCGCAGCCTGCGCTGTTTCCACCCCGTCACGATCCGCCCCGAGGAGGCCGCCGCATGAACGCGAAGCATCCGGCGCATGATGCCGTCGCGCTCCAGGGGGCGACCGAAACAGCTTCCGCGGAACCTCTCGTGCCGATCCTCTCGTTGCAGAGCATGTCCAAGCGCTTCGTGAAGGGGCTGGACATCGCGTCTCGCATCGCCAACTGGTTTGGCGCCGGCGTGCGGGAGGAGGTCGTCCATGCCGTCGATCTCGTCGATCTCGACATCGCCACCGGCGAGGTGGTGGGCCTGGTCGGCGAATCCGGCTGCGGCAAGTCGACGCTCGGTCGTCTTGCCGTGGGTCTGCACAAGCCGACTACCGGCACGCGCCTATGGAAGGGCGTCGATCTCGATCGCCTGCCGCCCGAGCGCCGTCGCGAAAAGCAGCTCGCCATCCAGATGATCTTTCAGGATCCGTATGCGTCGCTCAACCCCCGCATGCGCGTGCAGGACATTGTCGGCGAAGCGCCGGTCGTGCACGGCATGGTCGACGCGGCCGCGCAGCGCGACTATGTGGCCGACATGCTCACGCGCGTCGGTCTCGACCCCAGCCTCATGCGACGCTTCCCGCACCAGTTCTCGGGCGGGCAACGGGCGCGCATCGGCATTGCCCGCGCGCTGGCGGTCAAGCCCGAGTTCCTCGTCTGCGATGAGTCGGTCGCGGCACTCGATGTGTCGATCCAGGCCCAGGTGCTGAACCTGTTCATCCGCCTGCGCGAGCAACTGAACCTGACCTACCTGTTCATCAGCCACGACCTTGGCGTGGTCAAACATGTGAGTGACCGGGTGGTCATCATGTACCTCGGCCGGGTGGTGGAGTCCGCGCCCACCGAGGCGATCTTCGCGTCGCCCAATCACCCCTATACGCAGGCGTTGCTGGCCGAGGCGCCGACACTGGAAGTTCGGAAGAAGACCTACGTGGCGATTTCGGGCGAGATTCCATCGCCGCTGCATCCGCCCACGGGCTGCCATTTCCATCCGCGTTGTCCGCATGCGATGCCGCGCTGCAAGAGCGAACAGCCGGTGCTCAGGGCGATCGCGCCGCTACGGTTCTCAGCCTGCCACCTGAACGACCAGCCCTGACTGCCCATGCCTGCCGCCGCCCAACCGTCCGATGAGGTTCTGCAACTGATCCGCACGCTGGTGGGGTTCGACACCGTCAGCCGCAATTCCAATCTGGGCCTGATCGAATGGGTCCGTGACCGCCTGCAGGCGCAGGGCGCGGTGTGCCGGCTAACCTACGACGCCACGGGCGGCAAGGCCAACCTGTTTGCCACGCTGTCGCCGGGGCGCAAGCCGGGGCTCGTGCTCTCGGGGCATACCGATGTGGTGCCCGTGGACGGCCAGCCCTGGGACACCGACCCGTTTGACGCGCAACTTCGTGATGGACGCCTATACGGGCGCGGCACGGCCGACATGAAGAGCTTCATTGCCGTGGCGCTCGCGCACGTGCCCGAATTCATGGCTGCGGAAGGCGACGCGAGCTTTCACCTGAGCCTGTCCTACGACGAAGAGATCGGCTGCGTGGGCGTACGCAGCCTGCTGCGCGACCTCGAGGCCAACGGTATCCAGCCCGCCGGCTGCATCGTCGGGGAACCCACGTCTATGCGGGCCATCGTGGCCCACAAGGGCAAGCGCGAATACCGCTGCTGCGTACGCGGCAAGGAGGCGCATTCGGCCCTCACCCCGCAGGGTGTGAACGCCATCGAATTTGCCGCGCTGCTCATTGCCCATCTCCGCTCGCTGGGTGCGCGTCTGGCTGAAGAGGAAGCGCGCGATGCGGCGTTCGTGGTGCCGCACACTACGCTCAACACCGGCACGATCAAGGGTGGCATTGCCACCAACGTGGTGCCGCGTGATTGCGAATTTACGTTCGACTTCCGCTATCTGCCCGGCACCGATCCCGACTGGCTATTTGGCCAGGTGGAGCGCTACGCCCGCGATATGCTGCTGCCGCAGATGCGCCGCATTGCCGAGGACGCCGACATCAGCTTCGCCATCAAGGCCGACACGCCCGGCCTCTCGATTGCTCCGAGCCACGCGCTGGTTGCGCTGGCGCAGGCCCTGGCTCAGGGCCGCGGCATGTTCGGCAAGGTGGATTACGGCACGGAAGCGGGGCTGTTTTCGCGTGCCGGCATTCCGACGGTGGTCTGCGGGCCCGGCAATATTGAACAGGCGCACAAGCCCAACGAGTACATCGAGCTGGCGCAGATCGCCCAGTGCGAGGCCTTCATGCGGCGGCTCGCACAGCGCCGGCCTCAGTGGCTGCCGGGGTGAGCGCACGGAGCCCCGTCTTCGGGTTCGGCGCGCGACGTGCAAGGCTTTCCGTGCCGCGCGCCGAGTTCAGCGTGCCGCGCACGAGGCCACAAGCGTGGCCGCGCGGCCCGGGATGGTCAGCGGATCACCTGGCCGTTTGAGTTGATGATCGTCATTTCGACGAACTTCGAGCCGACATGGTTGGTCGGCGAGAAGTTGACATTGAAGCCGCCCACGTCATAGTTGCCCATCGACTCCAGCGCGCTGACGAATCGCTCGCGCGTGAGGTCGCGGCCCGCGCGCTTGAGCCCTTCGACGAATACGCGGGCGGCCACGTAGCCCTCGATGCTGCCGTAGTCGAAGTCTGTGATGCCTTCCGATTTGAGCAGCTTCTGGTAGTCGCGCACGAGCGGCGACGCACCGCTATACGGATAGGGCATCACCTGCGAGATGATCACGCCGCCCCCGGCCTTGCCCAGCGCATTGGCCAGCGCCTTGGTACCCACGAACGAAACGTTATAAAACTGGCCCGCAAAGCCTTGTTCCTGTGCGCCCTTCACCAGCGCCGCGACGGTTTGGTACGCGCTGATGACCACCACCGCGTCCGGTTTCTGCGCCAGCACGGTAGCGATGGCGCCGTTCACGTCGGTGGTGTTGCGCACCACGCTGGCCTGCGCAACGAGCGACACACCCTGTCCGGCAGGCAGTTTCAGTGCGCGTTGCACGCCGTCGAGCCCTGCCTTGCCGTAAGCATCGTCGTTGTAGACCACGGCGATACGCTTGAGGCCCGTGGTGTGAATCTGCTGAACGATGGCTGCGGTCTCGTCGTTGTAGCTGGCGCGCACGTGGAAGACGTTGCGCGCAAACGGCTCGCGCAGTGCCGTCGCTCCGGAAAACGGCGCAAAGAACGGGACGCCGGCCGGATTGGCGAGCTTGAGCGCGGCCAGGCTCGTCGGCGTGCCGACATAACCAAACAGTGCGAACACCTTGGTATCGTCGATCAGCGTCTTCGTGTTGCGTGCGGCCGCGTCGGGCTCGTAGAAATCGTCGAGCACCTTGAACTGGATCTTGCGGCCATTGACGCCACCCGCTGCATTGATGGCATTGAAGTACAACTGCGCGCCGCGGTTCACCTGCTGGCCGAGCTGTGCAGCCGGGCCGCTCATCGCAGCGGACTGTCCGACGATGATGGTGTCGTTGGTGACGCCGATTTCCGCATGTGCGCTGCCTGCCGTCATGCCGATGACGCCCGTCAGGAACGCCGCCAGCATTCCTTTGATTCTGCGTGCTTGCATTGCTCTCCCCCCGAAGAGATTGGTCTGCACGGCATCATAGCCAAACAGGCGGGGCAGGCAAACAGAATCGGCACATGGGCAGCATTTTTGAACGTTTCGAGACAAGGAAGCCGCGAGTTCTGCGCGGCTCCCATGGCATGCGGACGTCGCGTCAGGCCACTTCAGCCACGCGGCGCTTCAGCACGGCCAGCAGCGCGGCCGTCACGACCGTGCCGGCGACCAGCGCTGCCACATAGCCGCCCAGATGCGTCACCGCGTTCGGAATCGGCAGCACGAACGCGCCGCCGTGCGGCACGCGCAGTTCGACCCCGAACAGCATCGACAGCGCGCCGGCACAGGCTGAACCGGCCACGAGCGCGGGAATGACGCGGAACGGGTCTCGGGCCGCATAGGGGATCGCCCCCTCGCTGATGAAGGCGAGCCCCAGCACCGCAGTGGCTCTTGCCGCCTGACGTTCGTCCGAGGTGAAGCGCGAGGGGAACAGCCAGGCCGCCAGCGCGATGCCCAGTGGTGGCGTCATCCCGGCGGCCATGGTGGCGGCCATCGGCGTGTAGACCTGTGCGCCGATCAGCCCGGTGCTGAAGGCATACGCCGCCTTGTTGATGGGGCCGCCCATGTCGAAGGCCATCATGCCGCCCAGGAGTGCGCCCAGCGGTACGGCGTTGGCGCCTTGCATGCCACGCAGCCACGTGGTCAGCGAAGCGAGAAGTGCGGCGACCGGCGCGCCGACCACGTACAGCATCACGAGGCCCGTGAGCAGGCAGCCCAGCACCGGCAGGATCAGCACGGGCTTCAGCCCTTCCAGATTGCGCGGCAGCTTCAGCCACCGGTTGAGCGCTTCGGTGCCATAGCCTGCAACGAACCCGGCGACGATGCCGCCGAGGAATCCCGCCCCGAGGCTGGCGGCCAGCATGCCACCGACCATGCCGGGCGCGATGCCGGGCCGGCTGGCGATGGAGTAAGCCATATACCCGGCCAGCGCAGGCACCATGAGCGCAAAGGCTGCTTTGGCGCCGATCTGGAACAGCGCGCCGCCCAGCGTGTGGCTTGCGGCGGCATCCGTCACGTAGATCCCACCCAGGGCAAACGCCAGTGCAATCAAAATGCCGCCCGCCACCACGAAGGGCAGCATGAAGGAGACACCAGTCATCAGGTGCTTGTAGGGGCCGGTGCGCTGCTGCTCGGCTGCCGGCGCAGCGGCGCTGGCCGGCTGTCCGGCGCCGCGAGCCTCTGCCGTGGCCTCATCAAGCGCACGGCGGATCAGCGCCTGCCCATCATGGATGGCTAACTTGGTGCCCGAACGGAAGATGCGCTTGCCGGCAAAGCGTGACAGGTCGACCTGCGTGTCGGCGGCAATGAGCACGAGGTCTGCGCTGGCAATGGCATCAGCCGACAGCGTGTTCTGCGCGCCGACCGAACCCTGCGTCTCCACGTGGATCGTGTGGCCGAGCGCCGCTGCCGCCTGCGTGAGCGCTTCGGCCGCCATGAAGGTATGAGCGATACCCGTCGGGCACGAAGTAATGGCGACGATGCGGCGGGTCTGCGCACCAACCTGCGGTGCGGGCGGCGCGCTGTCCATCATGCGGGACAGGACGGTGCGCGCGTCATCGAGCACATCGTCAAGGCTGACCTCGAGCGTGCGCGGATTGGCTCGGCGCGCTGTCTCATCGGGTGCGAGACCCGCCCAGACGACGGCATCGGCCGTGGCCAGCGCCGCAGCATCGAATGCGGAAGCCGTACCCGGGCCGCGCACATCCACGTCGAGTTTGCAGCCGGATTCGCGCGCCGCGTGCCGCAGTGCCGCGCCGGCCAGCATGGCGCGGGTCGTGCGGCCGTCTGCGCCGAGAATTGCCAACAGGTTTGCCATGATCGGCTCCTTGAATGCGTTGAGCGTGTGGCGATGGGAGGCGGGGTGTCAGGCCACGCGCCGCATGCGCACGGCAGTCGCGCGTTCGCGCACTTGGTCGGGCGGCGGCAGGTGCGGACCCAGCCGCAGCAATTTGCACGCGGCAAAGGCCACCGACAGGCGCACGGTCGCTTCGATGCCAGCACCGGCATGCCAGCCGGCCAGCACCCCGGCCACCATGGCGTCACCTGCGCCGACGGTGCTGACGGTGCGCACCGGCGGCAGACTCGCCTGCCAAGTGCCGTCTTCGGTGACGAACAGCGCGCCGTCCTCGCCGAGCGATACGATGACCTGCGCGACGCCACGCGCGTGGATGCCGCGTGCCACGTCTACTGCTTCAGCCAGCGTGGGCAGCGATGTACCTGCCCATAACTCCAGTTCATGCCGGTTGGGCTTGATGGCCGTCGGCAGGGCGTCGCGCGGCGCGTTCAGCGCATGCGCAAGCGGCAGTCCGCTGGTATCGAGCAATGTGCGTACGCCGCGCCGCTTCAGCCGCGCGAGCAGTGACACGTAGGTATCTGCCGGCACGCCGCCCGGCAGGCTGCCGCATAGCGCAACGCCGGCAATGTCGGGCAGGGCGTCCAGGCGCTTGCACAGCACGTCCAGATCGGCCGCCGTTGCGTCAATGCCTGGCAGATTGATGTCGGTGGTCTGTCCGTCTGCCTGGTCGCTGATCTTGATGTTGGTGCGATTGGTGCCGGGCACGCGGCAGAAGCCGTCGAGCACGCCCTTGCGCGCAAACAGCGCTTCGAACAGCTCGGCGTTGGCGTCGCCTAGGAGGCCCGTGGCGATTACCGGCACCTGCCAATCGGCCAGGCAGGCCGCCACGTTGACGCCCTTGCCGCCGGCCTGTTGCGTGACGCTGCGGCCGATGTTGACGCGCCCGCGTTCGAGGCGCTCCAGCCCGATGGTCATGTCGATGGCCGGATTGAGCGTGATGGTGACGATGCGCGCGTCGCTCATGCCGCCATCTCCTTGCCCGGTGCCGGGATCGTCAAGGTCGCTTCAAGGTCGCGCACGTCCTGGGCGCACGCGCAGGCCAACGCGCGTTCCGCGAGTTGTGACAGCGTGCCGGCATGTGCCTCGCGCAACCGCGCCTTGACCGGCGCGATATCGCGCGGGCTCATCGACAGTTCATGCACGCCCAGCCCCGTGAGCAGCAGCGCGCCGAACGGGTCTCCCGCCAAGCCGCCACATACGCCTACCCAGCGCCCGTGGCGTGCGGCGCCTTGCACGGTCTGCTGGATCAGACGGAGCACCGTCGGGTGCAGGCTGTCGGCCTCGGCGGCGAGGTCGGGATGCTGGCGGTCGATCGCCAGCGTGTATTGCGTCAGGTCGTTCGTGCCGATGGAAAAGAAGTCGACATGCTCGGCCAGGCGATCGGCCAGTAGCGCGGCGGCCGGCACCTCCACCATGATGCCCAGCGGCACCGCCGGCGCGTCGAGTTCAGCGCGGATGCGCTCGCACGCGGTGCGCAGGGCGATCACTTCCTCCAAGGCGGTGATCATCGGGAACATGATCGACAACGCGCTGCCCTTGCCGACATCGCGGGCGGCGCGATAGAGCGCTCGCAGTTGCGGCTCCATGAGGTCGGGCCGGCGCAGCAGCAGGCGCGCACCGCGCACACCGAGGAAGGGGTTGTCTTCTGTCGGCAGGTTCAGATGCGGGACCTGCTTGTCGCCGCCGATATCCAGCGTGCGCACGATCAGCGGGCGGCCGCCGAGGCTTTTCAGCATGTCGGCGTAGACGGCATATTGCGTGTCTTCGTCCGGCGTGTGGTCGCGTTCGAGGAACAGGAATTCGGTGCGCATCAGGCCAACGCCTTCCGCGCCGAGCGTGATGGCTTCGACCGCCTGCGCGGGCAGGTTGACGTTGGCGGCGATCTCCACCGTGTGGCCGTCACGTGTGCGGGCGGGCAAGCCGCGTTCTGCCTGCTCACGCTGAGCGCGGCTGGCATCTTCCTGCAGCCATGCCCGGGCGCTCGCGATGCTGGCAGCGTCCGGATCCAGCACCAGACGGCCGCCGGTGCCGTCGATGATGGCCTGTGTGCCCGTCGCCACATCGAGCACCGCCGGGCCGGCGGCCACGACGGCCGGGATGCCCAGCGTGCGCGTCAGGATGGCCGTGTGCGAGGTTGGGCCGCCTTGCGCCGTGACGATGCCGATGATGCGTCGCGTATCGAGTGCCGCCGTATCCGACGGCGACAGATCTGCCGCAACCAGGATGCAGGGCGTGTCCGGCAGTGTCTGCGCGGCACTGCGCAGCGACGGATCGATATGGCCGAGCACCCGCCGACCCACGTCGCGCAAGTCGGCCGCGCGCGCGGCCAGCAGCGGATTGCCAAGCGCGCCCAGTCGCTCGGCCAGGCGTTCGACGGCCTGATCCCAGGACCACGCCACGCCGTGGCCCTCGACCATCGCCTGGCACGTCAGCGTCATGAGATCGGTGTCGCCCAGCAGTTCGGCCTGGGCCTTGAAGATGCCCGCTTCGGCTTCGCCCAGGCGGGCGGCGGTGTCGCGTGCCAGGGCGTCCAGCTCGGCGCGCGTGCTGGCCAGCGCCTGGTCCAGCAGGTCGCCGCCGGTGGTCAGCGCGACCGGGTGATCGGGCACGGTCGACGCGCCGTGCTGCAGCACGTGGATGGGGCCGATCGCCAAGCCGGGACTCGCCGCAATGCCGCCGATGGCCGGCAACGCCGCATCGGCTTGCCACCCATGCGAGGTCTGGCGCGTGCGCGCGGCTTGCGTGTCGCGTGCCGCCTGCGCGCGTTCCTGCGCCGTCAGGCCTCGGATGGTCTGCATCAGGGCGTCGAGCGCGGCGCCGGCGTCGGGGCCTTCCGCAGAGAGCGTGAGCTTGGCGCCCGCCGCAAGCCCCAATTGCAGCAACGCCACCAGGTTCTTTGCGTCGGCGGTTTCATTGCCGTGGCGCACTTGCACGCGCGCGGCAAAGCGGCGGGCGGCTTCCACCCACTGCGCGGCCGGGCGGGCGTGCAGGCCGCTCGGATATTCCAGCGTCAAGGTGCGCTGCTCGGCGAGGTCGGCGCCGGGCGTGCTGGCGGCGGGCGCGGGTGCGTCGCTCGAGAGCGCGGCGACAAGCTCTTCGGCGTTTTGCGTGGTGAAGAGCTGCCGCAGGCGTGCGTCGTCATTCAGCAGTCGCGTCAGCCGGCGCAGCAGCGTGATGTGCTCGTCCGACTGCGCGGCGATGGCAAACACCAGGTGCGTCGTCTGCCCCGGGTGCCACTCCAGCCCGTCGGGAAATTGCAGCACCGCAATGCCCGTCTGGCGGATCAGGTGACGGTCCTCGCCCATGCCGTGCGGAATGGCGACGCCGTGGCCGAGAAACGTGTTGGCCACCGTCTCGCGGCGTAGAAGGCTGTCGATATAGGCCGGGTCGATGCAGCCGGCGTCGGCCAGCAATTGGCCTGCGGCGCGGATGGCGCTTTCCTTGTCGGTGGCGCGTTGCTGCAGACGGATGCGTTCGGCGCAGATCAGGGCGGAAGCCATGCGGCGGGGTCTCCTGCGGCTGCCGCGCTCCAAGGCCCGGCATGCGTGTCGTCGATGATCGCGAATTGAAATCGATTACAGTTGGAGTGTCAATGTGCGGCGCGACACAAAGTGACGTATCTTCCGGTATTTACGGGGTTTTCCCTAGGGCGATCAGGCTTTAGTGACGAGGCTGCCCTTCGCTATGATGGCGCTTTCTTTGGAAACGATTTCAGCATGACGGTTCGAATCAAGGACGTAGCGGCGGCAGCGGGCGTGTCGGTGGCAACGGTGTCGCGCGCGCTCGCCGGCGGCCCCGTGAGCGCAGAACTGCGCCGACGCGTCGATGCGGCGGTGGCAGCGTCCGGGTATCGGCCGAACCTGTCGGCACGGCGCCTGCGCTCGCAGCAGGCGCAGACCGTCGGGCTGATCGTCTCCGACATCCGCAACCCGTTCTTCACCAGCGTCAGCCGGGCGGTGGAAGACGCGGCCTACGCCGCCGGCCTGCGCGTCATCCTGTGCAATTCCGACGAAGACCCTGAGAAGGAGGCGATGTACCTGCGCCTGATGGAAGAGGAGCGCGTGACCGGTGTGATCCTCTCGCCGACGCGCGCCATTGCTGAAGCGCAGCAACCGGTGCACCTTGGCTACCCGGTCGTGCTGATCGACCGAGCGGGCCCGACCTGTGGGACCGATGCCGTCGTGCTCGACAACCAGCAAGCCGCGCAAACGCTGGCTGAGCACCTCGCCACGCAGGGTTACCGGCGTATCGGCGGCCTGTTCGGGCGGACCAGCAGCACAGGCGCTGAGCGTCAGGCCGGATTCGCGACGGCGCTGGCGCGCCACGGCATGACCCTCGAGGCACGCTTCATCCTGCCCACTGCCGAGGCCGCGGAGGCCGAGACGCTGGCATGGCTGTCCGGCAGTGAACGTGATCGCCCCGACGCGCTCGTCGCGAGTAACGCGCAATCGCTGCTGGGCGTGCTGCGTGCGTTGCGCAAGCTCTCGCTGGATGTGCCGCGCGACATCGCCGTGGCGGGCTTTGACAATGAGCCTTGGACGGAACTCGCCGGCCCGGGCATCACCGTGATCGAACAGCCGGTCTATGACATCGGCCGCATGGCGATGGCAATGCTGCAGGATCGCCTCGCACAGCCCGCCCTGCCGACGCGTCGCGTGTTGCTCACGGGGCGGCTTGTCATGCGCGGCTCCACGCCGCTGCGAAGCCACTAGCGGGCGATTACAATTTCCGGATGCCCGCGGCGGCGCGACGACACCGGCATGCGCGAGCCGCCACCCCAATCCGGAGCCCCTTGATGTCCACCCAAGTCATCCGTGCCGCCTGCCCACACGATTGCCCCGACACGTGCGCCTTGCTCGTCACCGTCGAGGACGGCCGCGCCACCCGCGTGCAGGGCGATCCGGACCACCCGACGACGGCTGGCGTGCTGTGCACCAAGGTCAATCGGTATGCGGAACGCACGTACCACCCGAACCGCCTGCTGACGCCGATGAAGCGCGTGGGCGCCAAGGGCGAGGGCAAGTTCGAACCGATTTCGTGGGACGAAGCCATCGACACCATCGCCACGCGCCTGGGCGATATTGCGGCGCGCAACCCAGAGGCGATCCTCCCGTACAGCTACGCCGGCACGATGGGCCTGGTGCAGGGCGAGAGCATGGCCGCGCGCTTCTTTCACAAGCTCGGGGCGTCGCTGCTCGATCGCACGATCTGCGCATCGGCCGGCGCGACGGCGCTGCGCTATACGTACGGCGCGAGCCTCGGCATGGACATCGAGCACGTGCAGGATGCCAAGCTGATCCTGATCTGGGGCGGCAACCCGATCGCGTCGAACCTGCATTTCTGGACGCGCGCGCAGGAGGCCAAACGGCGCGGCGCCACGCTCGTCGCCATCGATCCGTATCGCTCGCTGACGGCCGAGAAGTGCCATCGCCATCTGGCGGTGCGCCCCGGCACCGATGCGGCGCTGGCGCTGGCGATGATCCACGTGCTGATCCGTGATGACCTGCTCGACCACGATTACATCGCCAATCACACGCTCGGCTTTGATGCGCTGCGTGAACGCGCGCAGCAATACACACCGGAATATGCGGCGACGCTGTGTGGGGTGGACGCGGCCGACATCGAGTGGCTCGCCAAGCTGTACGGCACGACCGTCGTGCGCGACCAACAGCCGGCGGCGATTCGGCTGAACTATGGCATGCAGCGCGCGCATGGCGGCGGGCAGGGCGTGCGCGCGGTCGCGTGCCTGCCGTCGCTGGTGGGCGCGTGGCGCGATGCGGCGGGCGGGCTGCAACTGTCGACGTCCGGTTTCTTCCCCATCGACATCGCAAAGCTGCAGCGTCCTGACCTGCTGCCGAGCTGGCCCAACATGCCGCGCACGATCAACATGAGCACCATCGGCGATGCGCTGCTGCATACGGGCGACGCATCGTTCGGCCCGAAGGTCGACGCGGTGGTCGTCTACAACAGCAACCCCGTGGCGGTGGCGCCGGACTCGCGCAAGGTCGCCGCCGGCTTTGCGCGCGAAGACCTCTTCACCGTGGTGCTGGAGCATTTCCAGACCGATACCGCCGACTACGCCGACATCGTGCTGCCCGCCACCACGCAGCTCGAACACGTCGATGTGCACAAGGCTTACGGCCACACCTATGTGCTGGCCAACAACGCTGCCATTGCGCCGATGGGGCAATCGTTGCCGAACACGGAGATTTTTCGCCGTCTCGCGCAACGCATGGGTTTTAACGACACCTGTTTTGCCGACTCGGACGACGACATCGCCGCCCAGGCCGTGCGCCGTGACGACCCGGCCGCCGCGCACATCGACTGGGCGACGCTCAAGCGCGAGGGCTGGCAGAAGCTGTCACACCCGGCCGCGCCGCTCGCACGCGGCGGCTATCGCACGCCGTCCGGCCGCTGCGAGTTCTATTCCGAACAGATGGCCAAGGACGGACTCGACCCACTGCCCGGCTACGTGCCGCCGCATGAATCGGCGATCAGCACGCCAGAGCTGGCCAAGCGTTATCCGCTGTCGATGATCTCGCCGCCGGCGCGTAACTTCCTCAACTCCACCTTCGTCAACGTCGACAGCCTGCGCAACACCGAAGGCGAGCCGCATCTCGATATCCATCCCGATGACGCGAGTGCCCGCGGCGTCGTCGATGGCGAGCTCGTCCGCATCTTCAATGATCGCGGCACCATGCAGGCGCGTGCCCGCGTGACCGACCGCGCGCGCCGCGGCGTGGTCGTCGGCCTGTCGATCTGGTGGAAGAAGCTCGCGCCCGACGGCACCAACGCCAACGAGCTGACCAGCCAGCGCCTGACCGACATGGGGCGCGCCCCGACCTTCTATGACTGCCTGGTGGAGGTCGCGCCGGCAGTACCTGTGGCGTCGGCTGCCTGATGAGGTGAGTCATGCGTGCTGCTCGCGCGCTGTGCATGGCGGTGTCCCTGGTCAGTGCGATCCTGCTGGCCGGCTGCGACACCGTTGGCTATTACTATCAGTCGGTCGCCGGGCATCTGTCGTTGATGGCGCGCCGCGAGTCGCTCGACCAGGCCATCGATGACGCCCGACAGGCCCGCAACGACAAACTCGCCAGGCGCCTGGAGGATGCGCGCAGTATCCGCATCTACGCCTCGCGCGAGCTGGGCCTGCCCGACAACGGCAGCTATCGCGTCTATGCCAATCTTGGGCGCCCCTTTGCGGTGTGGAACGTCTTTGCCGCGCCCGAACTGTCGGTCAAGCTCAAGGAGTGGTGCTTCCTCGTCGTCGGCTGCGTGACGTATCGCGGTTATTACGATCGGAAAGCAGCAGAAGCCTACGCCGGCACGCTGCGTGCGCAGGGGCTGGACGTCGATGTGGCCGGCATTCCTGCGTATTCCACACTGGGTTATTTCGATGATCCGCTGCTCAACACCTTTGTCGGGCTGCCCGAAGGGGAGTTGGCGCGGCTGATTTTTCATGAGCTGGCGCACCAGGTGGCGTATGCGAAGGGCGACACAGCCTTCAACGAATCCTTTGCCACCGCGGTCGAAACCATTGGGGTAGAGCGCTGGCTGGCCGACGCGGCCACTGCAGACATCCGCACGGAGTACGCCGCTTACGATGCCCGCCGCGTTCAATTCCGCGCCCTCCTGCTGGCGTACCGCGATCGGCTCGAAAAGCTGTATGCAAGCCCGGTGTCCGACGACGAGAAACGCGCCGGCAAGCGCGCCATCTTTGCGAGCCTGCAGGCCGATTACGCCAAGCTCAAGGCAAGCTGGGGCGGGTATACCGGCTATGACCGCTGGTTTGCGCAGCCCTTGTCCAACGCGCACCTGGGCGCGGTCGCCAGCTACCTGCAATGGGTGCCTGCGTTTAAAGCGCTATACGACCGCGACGGCGGCGACTGGGCCCGCTTCTACGCCGACGTCAAGGCGATGGCTCGCGAGTCGAAGCCGCAGCGCGAGGCTGCATTGCAGGCCTTGGCCTGGCCAGCTTTTCCCGATACCAGTGGCGTGGCCTTGCAAAAGTGATGCCAACAGCGGGTGAAGTGCGGGTTTGGCGCTTGGTCAATGCCCCGAGGGAACTGTCTAAGTTATTGTTTTGACACACACATCCGCGTAGGATGCCGAAAAAATCGAACGACCATTCGAAAAAATCGACTATCGCCAGGAGACACGTCCATGGATAAACCGTGGCTGAAGCAATACCCCGCCGGGGTGCCGGCCGAGATCGATGCGTCGCAGTATCGATCGCTGGCCCATCTGCTTGAGGATTCATTCCAGAAGAATCGCAACCGTCGCGCCTTTGAGTGCATGGGCAAGGTGCTGACCTACGGCGAGCTCGACACGCTGTCGCGGCAACTCGCGGCGTGGCTGCAATCGCGGGGCCTCGCGCCCGGCGCGCGCGTCGCGCTGATGATGCCGAACGTGTTGCAGTACCCGGTGGCGCTGGCCGCCGTGCTGCGCGCCGGCTATGTGGTCGTCAACGTCAATCCGCTCTACACCCCGCGCGAACTCGAACACCAGCTCAAGGACAGCGGCGCCGAAGCCATCATCATCCTGGAGAACTTCGCCACGACGCTGCAGCAGGTGCTGCCCCATACGCCCGTCAAGCACATCGTGGTGGCCAGCATGGGCGACCTCCTTGGCGGCCTCAAGGGCATGCTCGTCAATTTCGTCGTGCGCAGCGTCAAGAAGATGGTGCCGGCGTGGGAGCTGCCCAACTGCGTCCGCTTCAACACGGCGCTCGAAGCCGGTGCCAAGCAGACGCTCAAGCCGACCTCGGTGGGTCCGGACGACGTCGCCTTCCTGCAATACACGGGTGGGACGACCGGCGTATCGAAGGGCGCGACGCTGCTGCACCGGAACATTGTCGCCAACGTGCTGCAGTCTGAAGCTTGGATGAACCCGGCACTGGTCAAGCCGGGCCGCGATGGCCGCATGCTCGCCGACGGCGAGGAAATCATCACCATCACCGCGCTGCCGCTGTATCACATCTTCGCGCTCACCGTGTGCTGCCTGCTGTCGATGCGCAAGGGCGGGCTGGCGGTACTGATCCCGAACCCGCGCGACATCCCGGGCTTCATCAAGGTGCTCAAGCAGTACCGCTTCCACATGTTCCCGGCCGTGAACACGCTGTACAACGCGCTGCTGAACAATCCCGAATTCAAGGATGTCGATTGTTCCAACCTGCGCGTGGCCAACGGCGGCGGCATGGCGGTGCAGGAAGCCGTTGCCAAGAAATGGCTCGAAGTGACAGGGTGCCCGATCATCGAGGGCTACGGCCTGTCGGAAACCTCGCCGTCGGCCATCTGCAATCCGACGAATACCGACAAGTTTTCGGGCACGGTCGGGTTGCCGATCCCGGGCACTGAAATCGCCATCCGCGACGACGAGGGGCGTGATCTGCCGATCGGCCAGGCCGGCGAAATCTGCATCCGTGGCCCGCAGGTCATGGCCGGTTACTGGAAGCGCCCGGACGAGACCGCCAAGGTCATGTATGCCGACGGCTTCTTCAAGACCGGCGACGTGGGGGTGATGGACGAGCGCGGCTACACCAAGATCGTCGATCGCAAGAAGGACATGATTTTGGTGTCGGGTTTCAACGTGTATCCGAACGAGATCGAAGGCGTGGTGGCGATGTGCCCGGGCGTGCTGGAAGTGGCCGCCGTGGGTGTACCCGACGTGCATTCGGGCGAGGTGGTCAAGCTGTTCGTGGTGCGCCGCGACCCGACGCTGACCGAGCAGAAGCTGCAGGAGTTCTGCAAGGATCAGCTCACCGGGTACAAGCGCCCCAAGTTTATCGAGTTCCGCAACGAGCTGCCGAAGACCAACGTCGGCAAGATCCTGCGCCGCGAACTGCGCGACGAGGCGATGAAGAAGCGTGCCTGAGTCTGCGTAGCTGCAAAGAAAAAGCCGCGATTCGTCGCGGCTTTTTTTTGGTCCGGTACAAGCAAGGCGTGGCCGGTCAGCCCACGTACAGGAGGATGCTGACGAACTGACAAGCGCTGCCAGCCAGCACAAACAGATGCCAGATGCCGTGGAAGTGCCGCACCTTCTCGTCAAAGAGAAAGAAGCCGATGCCCGTCGTATAAAGCGCGCCCCCCGCCACCAGCCACCACAGGCCTGGTGTTGGCAGCGCGGCCGCCAGCGGCCCCATGGCAATCAGCACCAGCCAGCCCATCACCACGTAAATCAGCAGTGAGAACAGGCGCGTGCGGTGGCCGATCCAGAGTTCCTGCGCAATGCCGATGGCTGCCAGTGCCCAATTGATGCCAAACAGCGCCCAGCCCCATGGGCCGCGCAGCGTCACCAGCGCAAACGGTGTGTAGCTGCCGGCGATCAACAGGTAGATGGCGCAATAGTCCAGCCGCTGGAAGATGCTTTTGGCCGGGCCTCGCAGGCTGTGATAAAGCGTAGAGATTGTGTAGAGCAGGACCAGCGTCGTGCCGTAGACGACGGAGCTGACCACCTTCCAAGCGTCGTGATGCAGGGCGGACGACGTTACCAGAACGGCCATGCCCCCCGCGGCAAGGATGGCCCCGGCCAGGTGGCTGAAGCCGTTGAATCGTTCTCCACGATACATACACTGATCTCCAGAAAAACCCGGTTCTTCCTACAATGCCCCAATGCCTGGCATTGACCTCACCATCACCCCCCAATTGTCCATTCCGGAGTCCGAGCTGGTCGAGCGCTTTGTACGCGCAAGCGGACCGGGTGGGCAGAACATCAACAAGGTATCGACGGCGGTGGAGTTGCGCTTTGACATCGCCCAATCGCCGTCGTTGCCGGAGGCGTTGCGGGCTCGCCTGTTGGGCAAGCGCGACCGCCGCTTGACTGCTGAGGGCGTGATTGTGATTGATGCACAACGCTTTCGCACGCAGGACCGCAACCGCCAGGATGCCCGTGAACGTCTGGCCGCTTTCATTGCGACGGGGCTTTCGGTGCCGAAGTCGCGCATCGCCACCAAGCCCACGCGCGCTTCCAAGACGCGCCGTCTGGAAGGCAAGCGCGCGCGTGGCGACGTCAAGCGGGGTCGCTCGGCCCGCCACTCGTGGGATTAATCGTGCCGATAGGCACGGCCCCTTACATCAGCCGGGTATCGCGCGTCTCACGCATGCAGAGCACGCCGATCAGGCTGACCACCGCGGCCGCCGACACATACATGCCCACCCAGCTCAGGCCGCCTTGCTCGGCCAGCTTCTGCGCGATATACGGCGCAATCGATGCGCCCAGAATGCCGCCCAGGTTGTACGACACGCCAGCGCCGGTGTAGCGCACGTTGGTTGGGAACAACTCTGGCAGCAGTGCGCCCATCGGCGCGAAGGTCACGCCCATCAGGAACAGCTCGATGATGAGGAACAGCGCTACCAGCGGCGTTTGGCCACTACCCAGCAGCGGCGCCATCGTAAAGCCCGACAGGATGGCCGCGATGATGCCGACGATCAGCACCGGCTTGCGCCCGAAGCGGTCCGACGCCCACGCCGACAGCGGCGTCGCCAGCCCCATGAAGACCACCGCCAGGCACAGCAATCCCAGGAAACTCGGGCGCGAGAAATGCAGCGTGCTCACGCCGTACGACAGCGAAAACACCGTCGAGATATAGAACAGCGTGTAGCAGACCACCATGGCCAGCGCGCCCAGCAGCGTCGGCCACCAGTGATGCGCCAGCAGCGCGGCGACCGGCACCTTCACGCGCTCCTGACGATCGATGGCCGCCTGGAAGGCGGGGGTCTCGGCGATCTTCAGCCGGACGTACAGGCCCAGCGCCACGAGTACCGCGCTTACCAAAAACGGCACGCGCCACCCCCAGCTGCGGAATTGCTCATCCGACAACGTAATCGCCAGACCGAAGAACAGCCCGTTCGATGCCAGAAAGCCTACCGAGGGCCCGAGCTGCGGGAACATGCCGAACCACGCGCGCTTGCCCGCCGGCGCGTTCTCGGTAGCCAGCAGGGCCGCGCCACCCCATTCACCGCCCAGGCCGATGCCCTGTCCGAAGCGCAGGACGCACAGCAAGACCGGCGCGAGAGTGCCGATGCTGTCATACCCCGGTACCAGTCCGATCAGCGTGGTGGAAATACCCATGACCAGCAGTGAGGCCACCAGCGTGGACTTGCGCCCGATACGATCGCCAAAATGCCCGAACAGGAACGAGCCGATCGGCCGCGCAATGAAGGCAATGCCGAACGTGACAAAGGCCGAGAGCGCCTGCGCCGTGGCCGAGCCGTGCGGAAAGAACACTGGCCCGATCACCAGCGCGGCGGCCGTGGCGTAGACATAGAAATCGTAGAACTCGATGGCAGTGCCGATGAAGCTGGCGAACACGATGCGCGCGCGGCTGTTTTCGGATGTTGCATCGGTGCTGGCCGGTGTGGCCATGGTTGGGGACGTCGATGAGGACATGCGGGTCTCCCGTGAATGTCTCGTTGTTATCGTGATGAGGGCCGGGTATTGTGCGCCGGGCCGGCGGTGCGCTCAATGGATCCGCCGGCGATGCAACGCAACGACCCATGCAAAAAGGCACCCGAAGGTGCCTTTTTTGCGCCCGCCAAGGAGAGGGGCGGCGGGCAAAAACAATGCGCGTCAGCGCATCAGAACTTGTGACGCAGGCCGATTGCCACGCCCGTCTGGTTGGTGGAATCCGGCGTGATGAAGTACGTCTGCGACGCGGCCGGCAGGTAACCCACCGACGTCTGTGCGCCCGTTGCCGGGTTGGTCACGTAGCCGATCGAGTCCCAGTTCAGCGAGCCATTGCGCGAATACGCAGCCGTCAGGTACACGTCCGTGCGCTTGGAGAGGGCGTAGTCGGCGATGAAGTTCCACTGTTGCGGGTTGCGCGGATTCACCACTGCACCGCCGATGGTCGCTTCCTTGATGTTGTCGTAGTAGTACGACAGCGTCAGGCCGAGCGCCGTGGTGGCCTGGTAGTTCACGCCCAGCCAGTAGAGGTCGTCGCGGTGCGGCGTCAGGGCGGCGGTAGCGCCGCTCGAAGGCGCTTCGGTGTTGCCGTAGCGGTAGCCGCCCATCAGCTTGACCGGGCCCATGGTGTAGCTGGCTGCGATGGCGGCACGCTTGTCGCGGGCATACTCGTTGCCGCCCGACAGACCCAGCGCCTCGGCGGCCGTCAACACCTTCACTTCGTCGTATGCGACGCCCAAGCCAAACGGGCCGGAGAAGTAGTTCGCGCCAGCACCGTACGCCGAGTTGGCCGTCTGGCTGCCTGAGCGCTCGCCGAATGCCCAGTGGGCCTCGAACGTCACCGGGCCGAACACGGCGCCGTACTTGATCATGTTGTCTTCGCGGAAGTTCGCGCCCAGCAAGCCGACCACCGGCTCCCACTGCGTGGCGTAACCGCTCGGCGAGAAGTTCGCCATCATGTCGAAGATCGTGGTGTATTGGCGACCCAGCGTGATCTTGCCCCAGTTGCCCTGCAGGCCGACAAACGCTTGACGGCCGAACAGGCGACCGCCTTGCTGCGGCGCACCGGTGTCCATGCCGAAGCCCGATTCCAGCACGAACAGGCCCTTGAGCCCGCCGCCGATGTCCTCGACGCCGCGCAGGCCCCAACGGTTGGAAGACAGGCCGCCCGCCTGCATCGCAAGGCGCGACCCGCTGCTGCCCGGAACGGCAACCCCCGCCGCAGTCACCGCCTGCTCGTGGTTGACGTACTCGACGTTGGCGTCGACAACACCATACAGCGTCACACTCGACTGAGCCTGCGCCACACCTGCAAACGTGCCCAGAACTGCCAAAGCCAGCAGCGATTTCTTCATCGGTCGGTCTCCAAATCTTATTTATTGAGTTCAGCGGCAGGCAGACCCTCCGTTCCCGTCTTCCCGCCCCATGACTTTCAAACGAAGTCGCCGACTAATGTAGCAATGGGCTACTGGCCCCGGTCGAATTTTGCGAACGAATGTGCGCAAACGCGCGTTTGCTGTCTGATCTGGGCAACATGCTGTTTCTGAATCGGAAACAGAAATGCGGCAACGGTTTGGAATTCCTATTGGTTTCGGATGCGATCCCGCCAGCGACAGGGTTATCCCGTACAGTTGTGTTTGGTCGTTCCGATCTGACCAGACGCAACGCCGGATCCGAGGGCGGCCTTACAATGGCACCCGCGCCGCGCGCCATTGCCGGCGGCGCCGCTCTCATGTTCGATCGCTTTCTCCCTGAATTCGACCGCGCCCTGCGCGCAGTGGCTGGGGTCACCCGCGCCAGCCGTCCCAATCCCGCCGATGCCGTCGTCGCGCCCGCTGACGACGCCGCCAGACTTTCCGAGGCTGAGCGCCGGCACGCCGCTGGCCTGATGCGTGTGAACCACGTGGGCGAGGTCTGCGCGCAGGCGCTGTACCAGGGGCAGGCATTGTTTGCGCGTGATCCCGCCATCCGCGCCCAGTTCGACGAGGCAGCCCGCGAGGAGGAGGATCACCTCGCGTGGTGCGCGCAGCGTCTGCAGGAGCTGAATGACCGCCCCAGCCTGCTCAACCCGCTCTGGTATGCCGGCGCCTTCGCCATCGGCGCAATCGCCGGCCGAATTGGTGACAAGGTCAGCCTCGGTTTCGTCGCCGAGACCGAGCGGCAGGTCGAGCACCACCTCGACGGCCATCTGGCCAGATTGCCCGAGGAGGACTCCCGCTCACGCGCCATCGTCGCCCAGATGCGGGACGACGAAATCCGCCATGGCGAAAAGGCGCGCCAGGCCGGCGGCATCGATCTGCCGGCGCCGATTCGCCAGGCCATGCGTGCTGCCTCGCGCGTCATGACGAGCACTGCCTACCGCATTTGACGCCCGCGCCGTCGCTTGACGGCGCGCCCATGCTCCTCCGTTCGCCCGAGTCGCGCCGCCGCGGACTTCCCGCCGCCAGCGCGGTTCGGGGCCGTCGGTTCTCTCACGTGGTTTCTCCATAAACCACGCTATCTCCTTCATTTGATTGGGAAAACTGCTTCAAGCGATGGCTGGCGGTACGCTAAGTCATTGTTCTGATTGCAAATTTTCCGTCTCGCGGGCCGTTGCAAGCCTTGACCGCCTAAAAGCCTTCCTCTAAAGTGGGAAACAGTGTCAGAAAGTGTAGTTTTGTGGTTTGAAGAGGCTGTTTTGCAGGCCATTTGACGGCGGGGCGGTCGCCGTACGGAGAGAGAATCCAACGTGTTCCAGGGTGCGTCAGCGCTGACGCTGGATGCCAAAGGGCGGATGTCCATTCCGTCGCGGCACCGCGAAGCGCTCCAGCTGCAGGCCGAGGGCCGGGTGACTGTGACCAAGCACCCGGACGGTTGCCTCATGCTGTTTCCGCGCCCCGAGTGGGAACGCTTTCGCGAGCGCATCGCTGCGCTGCCGATGGAAGCCCACTGGTGGAAACGGATCTTCCTGGGCAGCGCCGCCGATGTCGAACTCGATACCGCCGGCCGCGTCCTCATCACCCCAGAACTGCGCACGGCTGCCTCCCTTGAACGTGACGTGATGCTGCTCGGCATGGGCAGCCACTTCGAAGTCTGGGACGCCGCCACGTACACCGCGAAGGAGCAAGCCGCCATGGCGCAAGGCATGCCCGACGCCCTCAAGAATTTCTCCTTTTGATGACGCGCGATGACAACCCAAGCCAGTACGGGACTGCGCCATCAGACGGTGCTCTTGGACGAAGCGGTCGATGCGCTCATCTGGCGCGACGACGGCATCTATATCGATGGAACCTTCGGGAGAGGCGGGCACAGCCGGCGCATCCTGGAACGGCTGGGGCCCGGCGGCAGACTTGTCGCCTTCGACAAGGACCCAGCAGCAATCACCGAAGCGGGCACCGTAGAGGATGCCCGCTTCGCTATTGAGCATGACAGCTTCGCGCAGATGGCTTCGGCCCTGGATGCGCGCGGCATTGAACGGGTGGCCGGCGTGCTGCTCGATCTCGGCATCAGCTCGCCGCAGATCGACGAAGGCGCACGTGGCTTCTCGTTCCGGATGGATGGCCCGCTCGACATGCGGATGGACACCACGCGCGGCATCACCGCAGCCCAATGGCTGGCCGAGGCTGATGAGCGCGACATTGCGAGGGTGATACGGGACTATGGGGAAGAACGGTTTGCTGTACCGATTGCAAAGGCGATTGTTGCTCGCCGGGGCCAATCCGGGGATCGAGGTCCTCTCGATCGCACATCCGAGCTTGCCGCGCTCGTGGCGCAAGCCGTCAAAACACGCGAGAAGGGTCAAGACCCTGCGACCCGCACCTTTCAAGCTTTACGGATTCACGTCAATCAAGAGCTTGCGGACCTCGAAACCGGTCTGAAGGCCGCCTTTGAACGCCTGGAGCAGGGGGGACGTCTCGTCGTGATCAGCTTCCATTCGCTGGAAGACCGCATCGTCAAGCGCTTCATGCAGGCCCTGGCGCGCCCGGAGCAATCCGCCGCGCCGGAACTGCGTCGGGCGCCGCTGCGTGCGCATGAGCTGCCGGCGCCGCAGTTGCGCCTGCTTGGCCGCGTGAAGCCGTCGGAGGCCGAGGTGTCGGCCAACCCGCGTGCGCGCTCGGCCATCATGCGCGTGGCCGAACGCTGCTGACCGACGGGGCCGCCTCCATGAACCGCCTGAACATGTTCCTGCTGACCGCGCTGGTGCTGTGCGCCTTGTCGCTGGTCAACGCACAGCATCAGGCGCGACAGCTGTTTGTCGAGCTGGATCGCGCGCAGGCGGAAGAAAAGCAACTGAATATCGACTGGTCGCGCCTGCAATACGAGCAGGGCGCACTGGGAAAGAGCGCTCGCATTGCCGATATTGCGAGCAAGCAATTGAAGATGGCGCCCGCGCAGGCGGGTCGCACGCTGTACCTGCAGGGGTTTGCCGATATGCCGGCCGGGGCTTCCAATGCCGCCGCGGCAGCCAGCGCGCCCACGGCTTCAGGAGTTCGGCCATGAGCGGCGCACGCAAATCCAACGGCACCGCGGCGCGCGCGCGCCCCGGCCAGTTTTCCGCTAGCCCGGTGCTCGGGCTGCGCCTGCCGATGTGGCGCTCGAAGCTGGTCGTATTCCTCATGTTTGCGGCATTCGTGGCGCTGATCGGCCGCGCGCTGTGGATTCAGGGGCCCGGCAATCGCTTCTATGAGGCCGAGGGCAAGAAGCGCTTCCAGCGCACGCTGGAACTGCCGGCCACGCGCGGCAAGATCCTCGATCGCAACGGCCTGGTACTGGCGACCAGCCTGCCGGTCAAGGCGATCTGGGCGGTGCCGGAGGACGTGCCCGGCAATGTGCCGGGCCAGGACATGCAAAAGCTGGCCAAGCTGCTTGGCATGAATAACAAGGAACTGGCGGCCAAGCTGGGCGAGGACAAGGGCTTCGTTTACCTCAAGCGGCAGGTGTTGCCCGAGGTGGCCGACCAGATCGCCGCTCTCAAGATCGACGGTATCTACCAGACTCGCGAGTACAAGCGCTTTTATCCGGAAGGCGAGGCGATGGCGCACATCGTCGGCTTTACCAACGTCGAGGATAAGGGCCAGGAAGGCATGGAACTCGCGCGCGAGGCCGACCTTGCCGGCTCGGCGGGCCAGCGTCAGGTGATCAAGGATCGCCTGGGGCGGGTGGTGGAAGACGTGGGCGTGCTCAAGGCGCCGCGTGATGGGCGCGACCTGACGCTGTCGATTGACGCCAAGATCCAGTATCTGACCTTCAACGAGCTGAAGGCTGCCGTGGAGCGGAATCGCGCCAAGGCGGGCAGCGCGATCGTGCTCGACGCCCAGAGCGGCGAGGTGCTGGCACTGGCCAACTATCCGACGTACAACCCGAATGATCGAAGCCGGCTGTCGGGCGAACAGCTGCGCAACCGGGTGCTGACGGATACCTTCGAGCCGGGCTCGATGATGAAGCCCATCACCATCGGGTTGGCCCTGCAACTCAAGCGCGTGACGCCCACCACGCTGATCCAGACCAATGGCAAGTTCACGCTGGATGGCGCCACGATTTCAGACACCGGCAACTACGGCACCTTGACCGTCGGCCAGGTGATCCAGCACTCCTCCAACATCGGCACGACCAAGATCGCGCTGATGCTGAAACCGCAGGAGATGTGGGACATGTTCACCAGCGTCGGCTTTGGCCAGGCGCCCAAGATCGGGTTCCCTGGCGCGGTGGCAGGGCGCCTGCGTCCGGCCAACAAGTGGCGCCGGATCGAGCAGGCGACCATGTCCTACGGCTACGGCCTGTCGGTGTCACTGTTCCAGATGGCCCATGCCTACACGATCTTCGCGCACGACGGCGAGCTGATTCCGGTCACGATGTACCGGACCAACGGTCAGCCGCCGCAGGGCGAGCGCGTGCTGTCGCCCGAAGTCGCCCGTCAGATCCGCCAGATGCTGGAGACGGTGACCTCCCCGGGTGGTACAGCACCCCAGGCGCAGGTGATGGGCTACCGCGTGGGCGGCAAGACCGGCACGGCCTACAAGCATTTCGGCCGAGGCTACGACCGGTCCAAGTACCGTGCCTCGTTCATCGGCCTGGCGCCGATGTCGAATCCGCGCATCATCGTGGCGGTGAGTGTCGACGAGCCGTCGGCGGGCAGCCACTATGGCGGCTCGGTCGCGGGCCCGGTGTTCGCTGCAATCGCTGGCGGAAGCCTGCGTGCGCTGAACGTGCCGCCGGATTCGCCGGTGCGCCAGCTCATCATGACCGAAGGCGTCGCCGAAGAGCCCGTGGGAGCGCTGCAATGACGGCCTTGCCCACCTTCGACCGTCCGCCCATCGCCGCGCGCCTTGCGCCCGTGCTTGACTGGCTGCGCGCGCACGCGCCGGCAGGCGCCAACCTCACCGGCGATACCCGCAAGCTCAAGACTGGCGACGTATTCGTTGCTTACGTGCTCGGCAATGCGCGCCAGCGTGGGGACGGCCGTCCGCACATTCCGCAGGCCATTCAGGCGGGCGCCTCTGCCGTGCTGGCCGAAGCGCACGGCTACGCGATGCCGGCTGACGCGCCGGTAGGCATTCTTCCGGTGGACGCCCTCGCCGAGCTGGCCGGGCCCCTGGCCGCGCAGTGGTATGCCGTGCCAGGGCCGGAAGCGCTGCGCGTGATTGGCGTGACCGGCACCAACGGCAAGACGTCGTGTTCACAGTGGATCGCGCAGGCGCTCACCGGACAGGGCGAGCGTTGCGCGGTGGTGGGGACGCTCGGCACGGGTTTCGTCGACGCATTGGTCGCCACCGGCTTTACCACGCCGGATGCCATCCAGCTTCAGCAAAGCCTCGCCGACCTGCACCGCGCGGGCGCACGCGCCATCGCCATGGAGGTGTCGTCGCACGGGCTGGAGCAGGGCCGCGTGGACGGCACGCGCTTCGATATCGCCGTGTTCACCAACCTCACGCAGGATCATCTCGACTACCACGGCACCATGGCCGAGTACGAGTCGGCCAAGGCGCGACTGTTCGCATGGCCGGATCTGCGCGCCGCCGTGATCAACCGCGATGACGCCGCTGGCGTGCGCCTGCTGCGAAACGCTCGCGCCAATATCGAGACCATCGAGTACGGCATTGACGGCGAGCCCGCCGCGCAGCATGGCGGCAGGCGATGGCTGCGCGCCACCCACGTGCGTGCGCACCGCACCGGCACGACCTTCGATGTGGACGGCAGCTTCGGCCAGGCCACCGTGCATGCACCGACACTGGGCCAGTTCAATGTGTCGAATCTGCTGGGCGTGCTCGGGGCGCTGCTCTCGGCCGGTGTGCCGTGGCGGGACGCCATCGGCCGGCTGGAAAAGCTGCAGCCCGTGAGCGGCCGCATGGAACGTTTCGGCGGCGAAGACGGCCCGCTCGTGGTGGTCGACTACGCCCACACGCCGGATGCCCTGGAGCAGACGCTGCGCGCACTCACGCCGATCACCGAAGCGCGTGGCGGCAAGCTGTGGGCTGTATTCGGCTGCGGCGGTGATCGGGACCCGGGCAAGCGTCCGCAGATGGGCGCCATTGCCGAGCGGCTGGCGCAACACGTTGTGCTGACCTCCGACAACCCGCGTAGCGAAGACCCCCAGCAAATTATCGACATGATCGCCGACGGTATGGACAACCCGCGTGCCGCCGCGCAGATCGAAGACCGCGCCGCTGCCGTGTTGCACGCCGTGCGGCACGCCGATGTGCATGACGTAATCGTCGTGGCCGGCAAGGGCCATGAATCCACGCAGGAGATTGCCGGTCGCAAGCGACCCTTCTCCGATCAGGAACATGTGCGCCTGGCGCTGGCTGCCCGCGGGGTGAACGCATGAGCGCCGCACACGCCGTGATGATGCATGCCACCGACGCCGCCGCCTGGATGGCGGGCGCCCATCTGGCCGGGCCCGACGCCGCCATTCACCGCGTGACGACCGATAGCCGTACCGTGCAACCCGGCGACCTGTTCGTCGCCTTGATTGGCGAGCGCTTCGACGCACACGATTTCCTGCCGGAAGTGGTGGCGCGCGGCGCTGCTGCCGTGCTGGTGTCGCGGGCACCGGCGGCGACGCTGGACGTGTCCAACGTGGCCATGCTGACGGTGGCCGATACGCGCGTCGCGCTGGGCCAACTGGCTGCCGGCTGGCGTCGCCAATTCTCCATCCCCGTAGTGGCCGTGACGGGCAGCAACGGCAAGACGACGGTCAAGGAAATGATCTCCGCCATCTTCGCGCAGGCCGTTGGCGAGGATGCCCGTCTGGCGACGGCTGGGAATTTCAACAACGACATCGGGCTGCCGCTCACGCTCTTCCGTCTGAACCGGGAGCACAAGCTCGCGGTGCTCGAGCTGGGGATGAACCATCCGGGCGAGACCGCGGTGCTGGCTGCCATTGCGCAGCCGACGGTGGCGGTCATCAATAACGCGCAACGCGAGCACCAGGAGTTCATGGTCAGCGTGGCTGCGGTGGCCGAAGAACACGCGGCCGTGCTGGCCGCGCTGCCGGCTGACGGCGTGGCCGTGTTCCCGCGCGATGCCGCCAACGGCGGCGAATACGCCCCGCTATGGCGCGCCGCGGCTGGCGCCCGTCCGGTATTCGACTTCGGTATAGAAGGCGGCGCGGTCAGCGGCACCGTGACCGATACCTCCGAAGGCCAATGCATCGACGTGCAGGCTCCTGGGCATCGCTTCGTCATCACGCTGCCGTTGCTCGGGCTGCATAACGCCCGCAACGCGCTCGCCGCGACGGCGTGTGCGCTGGCCGCCGGCGTCGCGCCGGAAATCATCGTGCAGGCGCTGGGAAACTTCGCACCGGTCAAGGGCCGGCTGCAGCGCAAGCCCGGGGCGCACGGCGGCCTTGTCATCGACGATACCTACAACGCGAATCCGGATTCCATGCGCGCAGCCATCGATGCGCTGGTCACGCTGCCTGCTCCGCGCTGGCTCGTGCTTGGCGACATGGGCGAGGTTGGGTCGCAGGGGCCGGCGTTCCATGAAGAGGTCGGCATCTATGCGCGCGAGCGCGGTATCGACGCGGTGCTGGCCACCGGGGAACTCGCTCGACATACGGCGAAAGCCTTCGGTGCCGGCGCGCAGCATTTCGCGTCCGCAGAGACCCTGATTGAACAAGGCGTACCGGCCATTGCGCCGGGCGCGACGGTATTGGTGAAGGGCTCGCGCTTCATGCGGATGGAACGCATTGTCGAAGCGCTGGTCTTGAAAGACCCGGCTGCCGCATCGTCGGCCGGCTCTTCCACGCAACAGAAGCATTAGAGGGATGTAAGAACCCATGTTATTGGCATTGGCGCAGTGGCTGCAGAACGACTATGGCTTCCTGCGCGTCTTCAACTATCTGACGTTCCGGGCCGTGATGGCATCCCTCACGGCGCTGGTGATCGGCCTCGGGTTCGGGCCGTTCGTGATCCGTCGCCTGACGGAACTCAAAGTCGGCCAGGCCGTTCGCAGCTATGGCCCGCAGACGCACCTCGTGAAGGCCGGCACGCCGACGATGGGCGGTGTGCTGGTGCTCATCGGCATCGCGGTATCGACGCTGCTGTGGGCCGACTGGGGCAATCGCTTCATCTGGATCGTGCTGCTGGTGACACTCGGCTACGGCGCCATCGGCTGGGTGGACGACTACCGCAAGGTCGTGCACCGCGATCCGAAAGGCATGTCGTCGCGCGAGAAGTTCTTCTGGCAGACCGTGATCGGCCTCTTTGCAGCGGCATACCTGGCGTTCTCGGTGTCCGAGACGAGCAACATGCGCGTGCTTGAACTGTTCATGGATTGGGTGCGCAGCGGCCTGTCACTCAACCTGCCGGCCAAGTCGCATCTGATCGTGCCGTTCTTCAAAGAGATCAGCTACCCGCTCGGCGTGTTCGGCTTCATCATCCTGACGTATCTGGTCATCGTCGGCTCTAGCAATGCGGTGAACCTCACCGATGGCCTTGACGGACTCGTCATCATGCCCGTGGTGCTGGTGGGCAGCGCCCTGGGCATCTTTGCCTACGTGATGGGCAGTGCCGTCTACAGCAAGTACCTGCTGTTCCCGCACATTCCTGGCGCGGGCGAACTGCTGATCTTCTGCTCGGCGATGGCTGGGGCGGGGCTTGCGTTCCTGTGGTTCAACGCCCATCCGGCGCAGGTGTTCATGGGCGACGTCGGCGCGCTGGCACTGGGCGGTGCGCTTGGCACGATTGCCGTGATCGTGCGGCAGGAGATCGTGCTGTTCATCATGGGCGGCATCTTCGTGGCCGAGACCGTTTCGGTGATGCTGCAGGTGACGTGGTTCAAGTTCACCAAGCGCCGTTACGGCGAGGGACGGCGCCTGTTCCGCATGGCGCCGCTGCACCACCACTTCGAGCTCGGCGGCTGGAAAGAGACGCAGGTGGTCGTGCGCTTCTGGGTCATCACCATGATGCTGGTGCTGATCGGTCTGTCGACCCTCAAGCTGCGCTGACGGACATGGCCAACATGACCGAAACCACCGCACCCGACGACGACATGGCATCGCTGCCCGAATCCGTCGCGACCACGTTCGACTCGGCCGAGCCGATGCCGCCTGCGGAGACGGTACAGGCGCCGCGGATGTTCGGCGAATGCGATGCGCCGTTCGTGCTCGTGTTGGGCCTGGGCGAATCCGGCCTGGCGATGGCGCGTTGGTGCGCACGCCATGGCGCGCGCGTGCGCGTGGCCGACACGCGCGAGGCGCCGGCCAACCTGCCGGCGCTGCGGGCTCACGTTCCGGATGCTGAATTTGTGAGCGGTCCGTTTGCCGTGTCGCTGCTCGACGGCGTGACGCTGGTGGCGATGAGTCCCGGCCTGTCCCCGCTGGATGCGAATGTCGCTGCGTTACTGGCGGGTGCCCACGAACGCACCGTGCCGGTCTGGGGGGAGATCGAACTGTTCGCCCGCGCGCTGGCAGGCCTCAAGGCCGCGCAGGGCTACGCCCCCCGCGTGCTGGCCATTACCGGTACGAATGGCAAGACCACCACCACGGCACTCACGGGCGCGTTGGTGCAACGGGCCGGCAAGACCGTTGGTGTGGCGGGCAACATCAGCCCCTCGGCGCTGGACAAGCTCTCCGAGTGTGTCGACGCTGACACGCTGCCGGACGTGTGGGTGCTGGAACTCTCCAGCTTTCAGCTCGAGACCACGCACACGCTGGACGCCGACGCGGCGACCATCCTCAACATCACGCAGGATCACCTGGATTGGCACGGCACGATGGAAGCTTATGCCGCCGCCAAAGGCCGCATCTTCGGTGCCAGCACGGTACGCGTGCTGAATCGCCAGGACGCCGCCGTGATGGCGTTCGCCCGCAAGGGCGGCCGTGATGTCACCTTCGGGACCGACGAGCCGACCGCGCCCGATGCGCTGGGCCTGCTGCGCGAAGGCGGCATGCCCTGGATCGTGCTGGCAGAGGCCGAAGACGACGATCTCCCCAAGCCGGCGCGCCGTAAGAAAGGCGACACCGCGCCCGCCGCGCCGGTCCCCGTGCGCCTGAAGCGCCTGATGCCGGCAGATGCTTTGCGCATTCGCGGCCTGCACAACGCCGCCAACGCGATGGCGGCGCTGGCGCTGTGCCGCGCCATCGGTTTGCCGGTAAGCGCCTTGCTGCATGGTCTGCGCGATTATGCCGGCGAGCCGCATCGCGTCGAGTTGATCGCCGCGTTTGATGATCTCGAGTTCTTTGACGACAGCAAAGGCACCAATGTTGGTGCGACGGTTGCCGCGCTGTCGGGCTTGTCCAAGCACGTGGTACTGATTGCCGGCGGAGAGGGTAAGGGTCAGGACTTCTCGCCGCTGGCTGGGCCAGTGACGCAGTACGCACGCGCTGTGGTGCTGATCGGCCGAGACGCACCGTTGATCCGCGAGGCACTGGCCACGACCGGCGTCACGTTGGTGGATGCCCCGACGCTCGAAGCCGCCGTGCTCGAAGCCGCCGCGCGCGCAGTGCCGGGCGACGCCGTGTTGCTGTCGCCGGCATGCGCGAGCTTCGACATGTTCCGCAATTACGAGCACCGCGCACAGGTGTTCCACGAGGCCGTCGCCGCGCTCGCGGCAGACCGGGGAGTGATGCTATGAGCGACGCCCAGATCAAGCGCAGCGGCTTCATCGGCGCGACTATCGGCAATGCATGGGGTGGCCTGCGCGATGCCGTGTCGGGCGTCAAGCCCACGCGCTCAAAGATGATGGAGTACGACCAGCCGCTGATGTGGGTGGCGATCGTGCTGCTGGGCCTCGGGCTGGTGATGGTGTATTCCGCTTCGATCGCGCTGCCCGATTCGCCCAAGTACGCCAATTACAGCAACGGCCACTTCCTGGTGCGGCACATCTTCTCGCTGGTGATCGGCGTGGTGGCCGCTGTCGTGGCGTTCCAGATTCCGGTCAAGTTCTGGGACAAGTACGCGCCCAAGCTCTTCATCATCTCGCTCGTGCTGCTGGTGATCGTGCTGATCCCGCATATCGGCAAGGGCGTCAACGGTGCGCGACGCTGGCTGCCGCTGGGCATCATGAACTTCCAGCCGTCGGAACTGATGAAGCTGGCGGTGGTGCTGTACGCCGCCAACTACACGGTGCGCAAGCAGGACTGGATGCAGAACGTCCGCAAGGGCTTCCTGCCGATGGGTGTCGCGGTCGCTTTCGTCGGTTCGCTGTTGCTGCTCGAGCCGGATATGGGCGCGTTCCTGGTGATCGCGGCCGTGGCGATGGGCATCCTGTTTCTGGGTGGCGTGAACGGCAAGCTGTTCGGCGGCCTGGTACTCACGGCGGTGTCGACGTTCTCGCTCCTCATCGTGGCGTCGCCGTGGCGGCGCGAGCGCATCTTCGCGTACCTCAACCCGTGGCAAGAGCAATACGCGCAGGGCAAGGCGTACCAATTGACCCATTCGCTCATCGCTTTCGGCCGCGGTGAGTGGACGGGTGTCGGCCTGGGCGGCAGCATTGAAAAGCTGCATTACCTGCCTGAAGCGCACACCGACTTCATCCTGGCCGTGATCGGGGAAGAGCTCGGATTCGTGGGCGTGCTGATCGTGATTCTGCTGTTCTACTGGATGGTGCGCCGTTCCTTCGAGATCGGCCGCACCGCGCTGCAGCTCGACCGCACGTTTGCGGGGCTGGTCGCCAAGGGACTGGGCATCTGGATGGGCTGGCAGGCTTTCATCAACATGGGCGTGAACCTCGGTCTGCTGCCGACCAAGGGCCTCACCCTGCCGATGGTGAGCTATGGCGGCTCCGGCATCCTCATGAACTGCGTGGCGATTGCGCTGATGCTGCGCATCGACTACGAGAACCGCGTGCTGATGCGGGGGGGCAAGGTATGACGGCGCACGCGCCGGGCACGCTGCCCCGCACCCTTCTCGTGATGGCCGGCGGCACGGGCGGACACATCTTCCCCGCACTGTCGGTGGCCAAGATGCTGGCCGCGCGCGGCTGGAAGGTGGTGTGGCTCGGCAATGCAAACGGCATGGAAGGGCAACTGGTGCCCAAGCACGGCTTCCCTCTGGAGTCGGTGCAGTTTGGTGGTTTGCGCGGCAAGGGTCTCCTCACCAAGTTTCTGCTGCCGCTCAATCTGTTGCGCGCGTTCTGGCAGAGCCTCGGCGTGGTGCGCCGTGTGCGCCCGAACGTTGTGCTCGGCATGGGCGGCTACATCACGTTCCCGGGCGGCATGATGAGCGTGCTGATGGGCCGCCCGCTGGTGCTGCACGAACAGAATTCGATTGCCGGTCTTGCCAACCGCGTGCTCGCGCGCGTGGCCGATCGCGTGCTGTGCGCGTTCCCGAACGCGCTGGCCAACGCAGAGTGGGTCGGCAATCCGATCCGCGCGGATCTGGCGACGATCGCATCGCCGCAGACGCGCTACGCCGAGCGCACCGGCCCGCTGCGCGTGCTTGTCGTGGGTGGCAGCCTGGGCGCTGCGGCGCTCAATGACGTCGTGCCCAAGGCGTTGGCGCTGTTGCCCGCCGATTCCCGCCCCATCGTGATCCACCAGGCCGGCGCGAAGCAGATCGACACGCTGCGCGCGAATTACGCCGCCGCGGGCATCGACGACACGCACGCGCAGGCCGTTCCGTTCATTGACGACATGGCAGCCGCTTACGCGCACGCAGATCTGGTGATCTGCCGCGCGGGTGCCATGACCGTTTCCGAAGTGGCTGCGGCGGGCGTCGCAGCGCTGTTCGTGCCTTTCCCACATGCCGTGGACGATCACCAGACGACCAACGCGCGCTTCCTGTCCGGACGCGGTGCGGCCTTGCTGGTGCCTCAGTCGAAACTGAGTCCGGCATCGCTGGCGGATACACTCGCGTCCCTGACGCGTGCGCAATTGGCCGATATGGCGGCTAAAGCACGCGAACAGGCAAGGCCGGAAGCGGCCGAGCGTGTCGCCGACGTGTGTGTTGCGGTGGCACGGGCATAGAGAAGGAATCGACTGATGAAGCACATCGTCAAAAACATCCATTTTGTAGGCATCGGTGGTGCCGGCATGAGCGGCATCGCGGAAGTGCTGCTCAACCTGGGCTACCGCGTGACAGGCTCCGATCTGGGCACGAGCGCGGCGACCCAGCGTCTGGCTTCGCTGGGCGCGACCGTCATGCAGGGCCATGCGCCGGAGCATGTGGTCGGGGCGAACGCCGTGGTGGTCTCCACCGCCGTGCGCGGTGACAACCCGGAAGTGCTGGCCGCGCGTGCCAAGCGCATCCCGATCGTGCCGCGCGCCGTCATGCTCGCTGAGCTGATGCGGCTGAAGCAGGGCATTGCCATTGCAGGCACGCACGGCAAGACGACAACGACCAGCCTGGTCGCATCCGTGCTGGCCGAGGGCGGACTGGACCCGACCTTCGTGATTGGTGGCCGCCTGAACTCGGCCGGCGCCAATGCGCGGCTGGGCACGGGCGATTTCATCGTCGCCGAAGCGGACGAGTCCGACGCCTCGTTCCTCAACCTGTTCCCTGTGATCGAGGTCATCACCAACATCGATGCCGATCATATGGACACTTACGGGCACGACTTCGCGCGTCTGAAGCAGGCGTTCATCGAGTTCACGCATCGCCTGCCGTTCTACGGCATTGCCGTGTTGTGCGTGGATGACCCGAATGTGCGCGAGATTCTGCCGTTCGTCTCCAAGCCGATCGTCCGTTATGGTTTTGCCGAAGACGCGCAGGTGCGCGCGGTCAACGCGCGTGCCGTCGATGGCCGCATGGAATTCACCGTCATCCGTCAGCTCAACGGCCATGCGGAGCCGCCGCTGTCGATCACGCTGAACCTGCCCGGCATGCACAACGTGCAGAACGCGTTGGCCGCCATCGCCATCGCCACCGAACTCGAAGTGCCGGACGAAGCCATCGTCAAGGCACTGGCGGAGTTCAACGGCGTCGGCCGCCGTTTCCAGCGCTACGGCGAAGTGCCGACCGCTGACGGCAACGGCCGCTTCACGCTCATCGACGATTACGGTCACCACCCGGTCGAGATGGCCGCCACGTTGGCAGCCGCCCGTGGTGCATTCCCGGGGCGTCGTCTCGTGCTGGCTTTCCAGCCGCATCGCTTTACGCGCACGCGCGACTGCTTCGAGGATTTCGTGAAGATCCTCGGTACCGTCGATGCGCTCCTGCTGGCCGAGGTCTATGCCGCCGGCGAGCCGCCGATTGTGGCGGCGGACGGACGGTCGCTCACCCGCGCGCTGCGTGTCGCCAACAAGGTCGAGCCCGTATTCGTGGAACAGATCGAAGAGATGCCGCAAGCCAT
>JAGWNU010000020.1 GCA_028871175.1 Burkholderiaceae bacterium
GCTGGACATGACTTACACCAGCAAGAAGTTCTACGAGGCCAACCCGAAGCTGTCGGCGGCCTTCGTGGCCGCGCTGGACGAAGCCAACGCCCTCATCGCCAAGGACAAGACCAAGGCCGCGCAGATCTACATTGCGCAATCGAAGGTGAAGAGTTCACCGGAAGACGTGAAGAAGATCCTGGACGATCCGGATTCGCGCTTCACGACCACGCCGGTGGGCGTCGCGCACTATGCTGAGTTCATGCAGCGCGTGGGCACGCTCAAGAACAAGCCCGCGTCGTGGAAGGATGTGTTTTTCCCGACGGTGCAGAACCGGCCGGGTTCGTAACGCATCACGTACGATCACAACGCGCGGCATCCGCACGGAGGCAGTCCATGGCACTACGCATCGTCCGGCTCGGCGAGCCGCGTTACCCCGATGAAGGCTTGCGCATCGGCACCGTGCGGCGCCCGCCGCGCGGTGTGCCCAAGGAAGCATTCGCCAGCCGCGATTTCTACGACGTGTGGATGCCGCTGCTCTCGCCCACGCCGGAACTCGTCAAGCAAGCGCTGGCCGCGCAATCCAAGCACGACGAAAAAGGCTGGCAAACCTTCGTGCGCCACTTCCGCGCCGAAATGCGCGACGGCGACGCCGCGCGCCTGCTCGACATGCTGGCGGCGCTGTCCCATCAGACCAATCTGGCGATCGGCTGCTATTGCGAGGACGAGGCGCACTGCCATCGCTCCGTGCTGCGGGACTTGCTGACGGAGCGCGGCGCAGACATCGCCAGGTAAAGCCGTCGACAGCCGACCGCACCCGACGCTTGTTGAGGCAGCGCCTCGGCGTCAGGCCAGCGCGCGGCGCGTCGTCCAGCGTGCGCGCAAGTGGTCATACGCAAAGTTGAAGAAGAACGTGTACGGCAGGAACAGCAGCATGATGCCGATGTCGAGCACGAACGCTTCCCACAGGCCCACGTCGAGCCACCACGCCGCCAGCGGCACCAGCATCAGGACCAGACCGCCCTCGAACAGGCAGGCATGCACCACGCGCACGGCCACGGTGCGCGAAAGCCTGTAGCGACGCTCCACGCGCTCGAACATGGCGTTGAACACCATGTTCCATACCATCGCCACCGCGGCAAACATGAGCGTCATGACGCCCATTTCAGCCAACGGCAACGCCATCAGCCAACTAAACACCGGCGCACAGATGAGCATGGCGACCAGCTCGAACGTCAGCGCATGGACAAGGCGCTCGGCTGGCGTTTTATAGATAACTTGCATTGCAATAACCTCCAATCAACAGGGAGGATTTTCATCGGTATCAGCCGTCTTATCCAGTTTTTTACTATCGGTTTTTCCGATATATTGCACGATGCACCCTCGTCCGGAACATCCGATGCGCCACTCACCCGAAGCCCTGCTCGCCTTTGCCGAAGCCGCCACGCTCGGTTCGTTCTCCGCCGCAGCCCGCAAGCTGGGCAAGCGCCAGTCGACGATCAGCGAGGCCATCGCCAATCTTGAAATCGATCTGGGCCTGACGCTGTTCGACCGCAGCACGCGCCAGCCGACGCTAACCGAAGCCGGCCGGGCCATGTTCACGCAGGCGCGTCGCGTGCTCGACGCCAGCGAGCAGATGGACCGCCTGGCGGCACAGATGGCCGGCGGCCTGGAAGCGCGCCTGACGCTCGTCGTGTCGGACACATATCAGTCCGACCGTTACGAGCAGACGCTCGCCACGCTGGAGCAGCGCTACCCCGACCTCGAACTCGAATGCCTGATCGCCGAGCACGAAGATGTGGTCGACATCATCCAACTGGGCCGTGCCCAGCTCGGCCTGGTCGCAGCGCAGACGGTTTATCCCGCGGACATTGGCGCGGCGGCCATCGCCGAGCAATCAGAGATCGGGCTGTTCGTCGGGCTGCAGCACCCGCTCGCCCGATATGGCGCGGAGGAAGTTCCGCATGCGGTATTGCGCGAGGCGCGCGAGCTGCGGCTGAACACCTTCGTCGATCCCGTAGGCCCGCGCGCCAACGCCGCGCCGGTGCGCAGCCCACGGCGATGGTCTGCGCCGAGCTACCTGATGTTGCTGGAGATGGCGGTGCTGGGATTTGGCTGGACCGAACTGCCGCGCTGGCTGGTCGATCACTTCGCCGCCGATCGCCTGCATGAGGTGCGGGCACGCGGCTGGCCTCGCCAGTTGCCGGTGGATGTTGTGTGGTCGCGCCAGCGCCCACTCGGCCAGGCGGGCGCGTGGCTTCTGGAAACGATGCTGGCCGGTAAGGATTGAGCGTCGCTGCTACTACTCTTCCAGCCGTTCGATGATCAGGTGCGAAAGGCGCGCCGTCTGCTCCTTCGACAGCGAAAACTCCACCCCGAACGACACAAACCCGGCTGCCGACGCGCCGTGCACCGGCGACCCGCTGGCAACCCGCCCCGAGATGGAGAAATCTTCCTGCTGCCCGTCCACATAGGCGCTGAAGTCGAGGCAGAGAGGATCACCAGGCTGGAACGACGCATCGGCACTCTGCACGAGCGCACCGTTGAGGCAGATGTCGCGAATGACCGCCACGCGTTTCACGGCCGAGGCTGCCTGCCCTTCGGCACGCAGCGTCGCGCCGATGCGCACCTGGACGCGCTTGGCCTTGCGCAGTTGCACCTTGTGCACCTTGGTGGGCATGGCCAGCACCAGATAGGGCGAAGGAAACTGCCCCATCGCAACCACGCTGGAAAGCATGCTGACCACCGCTCGCCCTGAGAATCCGCGCAGCAGCAATACGTCGCGCACTTCCGGGCGCAGCGTGCGCTTCGCATCGGCGGGCTGCGTGATAAAGAGCGCCTCTCCTTCGATGTAACCGATCAGGCGGCAAGGCAAGGCCGCGCGCGACGGCGCAGACTTCTCCTGCACCTGCAGGACGGTACCGATGGACAGGCCGGTGGCGCCCAGGCGTGGCTTGGCCTCAGCCGTTTCGAGCGGGGCGCCGGATACCGCGTCGCCCGATGGGTCGGCAGCCAGCACGGGGCCGTGCTGGAACAGCAGCCGCGCATCTTCGGCAACGGGCACGATGGCACCAGCCGGCAGCAGCAGACGACCCGCGCCATCGGCCAGGGCAAAGGGCAGCGGTTGGCCAATCGGTACGTCGTCCTGCGTCAGTTGCCGCGTGGGGTGGCTCATGTGGGCGCAATATCGTGTCGTTGAAAGCCGGGGTACATGCTTCGGCTGGCGTTCCTCGCATTTTGCAACAACGGCCAACGGACGGACAACGCATCACACCGCCACGCTTCCCCTTCTCTGACACGTATCAACATCGGGCGATTGCATCAGCCGCCCAGCGCGACGGCTTCGATTTCCACGGCCACCCCGCCATGCAGTGCGGGCACCGGCACCACGGCGCGCGCCGGGCGCGTGTCGCCGATCCAATCACGATAGAGCGCATCGAAGGCGGGCCAGTGCGTCTCCATGTCGGTCACGTACACGCGCACCTGCACCAGGCGGGAGCGGTCGGTTGCGGCAGCGGCCAGCACGGCGTCAAGATTGGCCAGCAACTGCCGCACCTGCCTTTCGAACGACGCGGCAACCAACCGCTCACCGGCCGCCGTGACGGGAATCTGCCCTGCTACAAACACGAATCCGTTGGCGCAGACCGCGTGCGAATAGTGCCCGGCAGGCGGACGCAAGTCGGGTGCGTTCAGGTAGCGGGCGCCATTCATACGGTGGACGCCGTCCCGGGGTGCGTCATCCGTCCAAGGCGATGCCAGTGGCCGAACACCATCCGGGCGGGATGCGTTGCTGCCGCACCGAGCCCGCGCCCCATGCTCATGCCGCCTCCAGCACAAGCCTGGAAAACAGCCGCAGATCCACGTTTCCGCCCGACACGATCACGCCGACGCGCTTGCCGCGCACATCGACCTTGCCATTCAACGCTGCGGCAGCGGCCAGGCAGCCGGTGGGTTCGACCACGGCCTTCATGCGTGACGCAAAGAACTGCATGGTACTGACGAGCTCCGCATCGCTCACGGTGACGATGTCCTCGACCAGCTCGCGGATCACCGCAAACGTGTAGCCGCCCAGATGCTGCGTCTGCGCCCCATCGGCCAGCGTCTTCGGCGTGTCGATATGGACGATCTTGCCTGTGCGAAAGCTCTGCTGGCCGTCGTTGCCAGCCTCGGGCTCCACGCCGATGATCCTGCACACGGGGTTCAGCGCGCGCGCCGCCGTGGCGCAGCCGGAAAGCAGCCCGCCGCCGCCCAGCGGAGCCAGCAGCACGTCGAGCGGGCCGGCCTCTTCGATCAGTTCCTTGGCTGCCGTGCCTTGCCCCGCCATCACATGCGGATGGTCATACGGCGGGATCAGCGTCAAGCCGTGTTCCTCGGCCAGCTTGCGGCCGATGGCCTCGCGGTCTTCGGTGTAGCGATCGAAGAACACCACCTCGCCGCCATAGCCGCGTGTCGCTTCGACTTTGACGACAGGCGCATCCTTGGGCATGACGATGACGGCGCGCATGCCCAGCAGCCGCGCCGACAGCGCAATCGCCTGTGCGTGATTGCCCGACGAGAACGTGATCACACCCGCTTTGCGCTGCGCCGGCGTGAACTGCGACAGCGCGTTGTACGCCCCGCGAAACTTGAACGCGCCCATGCGCTGGAAACACTCGGCCTTGAAGAACAACTGGGCGCCGCACATCGCATTGGCGATGCCCGAGGTCAGGACGGGCGTCTTGTGGGCAACACCTTGCAGGCGCGCGTGGGCGGCAACGACGTCGTCGTAGGAGATCGGCAGGCTCATGCAGGATTCTCGGGAAGGTAGGTGTAGACGGTGGAGCGCGCCACGCCCAGTGTTTGCGCGACTTCGGTCAAGGCGCGGCGCAGGTTGAGCAGGCCGCTGGCGGCCAGCTCGCGCATGGCCTCGCGACGCTGGTCCAGCGTCATGGCCATGGGCGTGGTGTTGCGCGCCGCTGCAAAGCGTTCGAGTGCATCGCGCACTTCTTCCACACGACGCGGCGCCAGCGATTCCGGCACGGGGGGCGCCGCCACATCGATGCGCATCAGTTGCGTGAGGCTGGCCGTCATGGCGCTGAGCATGGACACGTCCATGTTCAGGCAGATGGCCGCCACGTAATCGCCACGGCTGTTCTTCAACCCGATCGACGTGCTCTTGGCCGGTCGTCCGTCGGGAAACCGGTTGGCATAGTTTTCGATGACTTCCGGGAAGTCGGGATCGGCCATGCGCGCCAGGCCCATCTCGGTGGCGGCATCGCCAGCCCGACGGCCGGACAGGTTGTTGGCGATGGCCACGACGGAATGGTCCGGCTCCGTCAGGTCGTGCAGCACGACCTCCACGAGCGGCGCCAGTGTCTTGCCCAGCGCCTCGATGATCTTGCGGCCCTCGCGCAGGAGGAGGTGGTTTTCTTCAGCCAGTGTCATGATGATGACGATATGTCAATTGTTGACGTTTCGTCAATTCCGCATCTTCATCATCGGCTCGTATGGCCGTCGGCTTCGGCCGGTGACGACCACGCGCGCGCCTTTCCCTGCGAATGCCTGGGCGGCTGACCCTCCGATGCTGCTGTTGCCGATAGCCACCGGCCATGCCCAACCGGGAGTCCGACCTTGGCGTAGTGGCGGAGGTGTTTGCCCTCCCACTGCGGCATCGCTGCTTGCACACGGTGAACTGATGAAGCAGCGCACGGCAGACCCACGCGAGCCGAATGTGCTCTACGTCGGCAGGCGCAGCGCCGACGGAGACGGCCGCCTGCTCCGGTGGTGGCTCGGACAGTTGCGCCAGCCGCAGCTGGTCAAGGGCCTTGTGCAGGGCATCGACACATGCGCCGAAACCTCGCCGGGCCGCCTGATCTTGCCTATGCTGAAGCGACGCTGGCACCGCAGCCTGCAACGACGCAACATCTGCCTGCCAACTGTTGCGAAATGATCAATGTTGATGCGTTTGTCCTCAGACAAACCCTTGGTCTGGTCAACGCGTACTGTCAGTTGACGTTATTCGGTCACGCACGTATCTCCGTGCCTCGTTGAGGGTCTCGACATGAAATTGTCTGCGTTGATGTTTTCGATGGGCGCGCTGGTGATGGGCTCGGCGTTTGCGCAGGGCACGACGGCGCCCGCCACCGCACCGGCCGCAGCGCCCGCCGCTGTCCATGCGGTCTGCAAGGACGGCACGCCCTACACCGGCGCAACGCTCAAGGGCGCCTGCCGCGGCCATGGCGGCGTCGACAAGAAGGCCAGCGCCGCCAGCGCACCGGCCGCGCCCGCGGCTGCACCCGCAGCACCCGCGTCCGCCAAGCCCGCACCGGCCACCACTGCGGCACCGATGCCGGCGCCGGCCCCCGCCAAGCCGGCAGCCGCTGCACCGGCGAGCGTGGCCCCAGGCGGCGGCGCTGACAAGGTCTGGGCCAACGCCACCACCAAGGTTTATCACTGCCCAGGCGATCGCTACTACGGCAAGACCAAGCAAGGTGAATACATGACCGAGGCCGACGCCAAGGCACAAGGCATGCGCCCGAGCCGCGGCAAGGTCTGCACCAAGTAAGGTCATCCAGAAGCACGCTATGCACGCCGCGGCCCACTCCGGGTCGCGGCGTCTTCCTTTTCCGCCGCACCGCCGTACCGCATGCCCCCCCGCTACGAACACCCCGCAAACGCCCTGCAGCATCCCGACCGCTTTGTGCCCTTGGGCACACCGCCGCTGCCGACCCAGCAACGCGTGCTGCGCGACGTCATCGCGGGGCTCTCGATCGCGGGCCTGCTGCTGCCCGAGGCCGTCGCCTATGCGGGTATCGCCAGCCTGCCGCCGCAGGCGGGGCTGATCGCCCTGCTCTGCGGGCTGGTGGTGTACGCGCTGCTTGGCACAAGCCGTTTTGCCATCGTCTCGGCCACGTCGTCATCTGCCGCGGTGCTGTTCGCGACGGTGCTTTCCGAACCCGGGAACAACGGTTCAACAGCACTCACGCTGGCAGCAGCGCTGATCATCGCAACCGGTGCGCTATTCATCCTGGCAGGCGCGGCACGACTGGGCGGCATGTCGGATTTCATCGCACGCCCGGTGCTGCGCGGCTTCACCTTCGGTCTGGCATTGACCATCGCGGTCAAGCAGTTGCCGAAGATCCTGGATGTGACCGTCCGCCACAGCGACACCCCGCGCATGATGCTGGACCTGCTCACCAGCGTGCCTGGGGCCAACCACTACAGCACCGCGCTGGGCGCGACGGCACTGGCGGCGCTGTTCGGACTTGGCCGATGGGGCCGCATCCCGGCTACGCTGCTCGTCATCGTGCTGGCCATCGCGGCGGGCTTCTGGATCGACTGGCATGCCTATGGCATTGCCATCGTCGGCCACATCGATCTGCAGAACATCAGCTTTGGCGTGCCCAGCCTCAACCGCACGCAGTGGATGCAAAGCGCGGAACTGGGCTTTGCGCTGATGCTGATCCTCTATGCGGAATCCTATGGCTCGATCCGCAACTTTGCGCTCAAGCACGGCGACAGCATCTCTGCCAACCGCGACCTCGTCGCCCTGGGCTGCGCCAACCTGCTCTCAGGCCTGCTGCATGGCATGCCGGTCGGCGCCGGGTACTCGGCCACCTCTGCCAACGAAGCGGCCGGCGCGCAGTCGCGCCTGGCGGGCCTCTGCGCGGCGGCCGTGGTCGCTGTGATCATCTGGCTGTTCCTGCCGCAACTCGCGCGCATCCCCGAGCCGGTGCTCGCCGCCATCGTGATCTTTGCTGTCAGCCACTCGCTGCATCCGAGTGTGTTCAAGCCCTACTGGACATGGCATCGCGACCGCATGGTCGTGATTGCCGCGCTGCTGGCCGTGCTTGTCCTTGGCGTGCTGCACGGCTTGCTGGCCGCCATCGGCGTGAGCCTGCTGCTGACGCTGCGCAAGCTATCGGAGCCCAACGTGAGCGAACTGGGCCGGCTGCGTGACAGCCATGATTTTGTCGATGTGTCCTTGCATCCGGAAGCCAAGGCGGTGCCGGGCGTGCTGATCGTGCGGCCGGAGGTGCCCTTGTTCTTCGCCAACGCAGAGCGCGTGCTGGGCAAGGTCCGCGCGCTGCTGCGCACGCCGGCCGAGCCGCCGCTGCACACCATCATGCTGAGCCTGGAAGAGAGTCCCGATGTGGACGGCTCGGCAATCGAGGCGCTGCGCATCTTTGCCGCCGAATGCACGGCACGCGACTTGCGATTGATGCTCGTGCGACTCAAGCCGCGGGCCCTCACGGCCCTGCAGCGCGCGACCGACGCCACGCTGCAGCCCGAGATGCTGCACGAACTGAGCGTGGATGAATGCGTGCAATCGCTGGCGAGCGACGCGTCCGCCAAGACATGACGGCCCCACCGCTGCAGCGCCGGCAGCCTAGCGCGAAGCGTTGCCCGCCACGCGCGCTCCTTCCAGAATGATGCGCGCCAGCTTGGCGTAGTCGCCATCAAAGTGATGACCGCCCGGGAGTTTCACGAGCTGGATCTGCTTCGGGTCCAGACCCGGGCAGTTGGTGTCCGTCTCTTCCTTGCCGTAGATGCACATGCCAAGGCCTGCGGGCAGCTTCTGTACCTCGGGCAGGATCAGCAGGCCCGAGGTGCTGCTCGACATCCAGTTGGTCATGTGAAACTCGAAGTCTGCACGCTTGCCCAGACCCATCATCACGGCCAGCGCAACATGCTCGCGCGAAGCCGCTGGCAGGCGATTGACGATGAAGGGCAGCACGTCCGCGCCTTGCGAATAGCCGATCAGCAGGACCTTCTGCTTCTTCCAGCGCGTGGCGTAGAAACGCACGATGCGGTCGACGTCGGCTGCCGCGGAGGCCGGCGTGCGCGGCGTCCAGAAGTAGCGCAGAGAATCGATGCCGACCACCGGCACACCCGATTTGGACAATGCGGCGGCGACCTCCTTGTCCAGCCCTGCCCAGCCGCCGTCGCCCGACAGCAGCACGGCAAACAGTTCCGACGACGTACCCGGTTGCGCGGCCACCTCGATGATCGGCAAGTCCGACACCGCGGCAGGCGGCGGCGGGGGCAGCGGCTTGCGCTGTGCCACCAGCTTGGCGAAGGCAGCCTTGAAGGGTTCGCTTGCGGTCACCGGCGGCGTATTGGCGGCGGGCGCAGCATGCGGCAGCGCCACCGACTGCGCGCCGGCAATCGTGTCGATGAAGGTTTGCGTGGCGCGCGCCTCGCACAGCGGCCCGGAGCGCCGCGCAAACGGCGTCAGCACGCCAGATTGCAAGGCCACCCAGGGTGCTGAAAGCTTCGTGGCCGGCAGCAGCACCACGCCTGCGTTCTCGGGCGGCTTGTTGCGCTTGGCGGTGGTGCGACTCTCGCTTTGGCGGCGGCTGAAGTGCACGCCCTCACCCTTGCACAGCGGCTTGCGCAGCTCCAGCACGGGGCAGAACTCCATCGACATGGCCGCGGCAAAGATGTTCGGGCGTGCCTGCGCGATCATGGCGTAGGCGAGCGCGCCACCTTCGTTGTCACCCACGAGGATGGGTGGGTAATAACCCGGCACCTTCTCGTAGGCCTGCAGGAAACGGCTGAAGTTCTCGAGATCGCCATCGGGAAAGGCGCAGTCGCCAAAATCGGCCTCGAGGCTGGAGAACAGCGCCGGCGTCGACAGTCCGGCCACGAGCGCCCCCTGTTCTGCCAGGGCCTGCGCCATGCGCGATGTCGCGGGCGTCCAGCCCTGGTCACCCGAGAGCATGAGCACGACGGAGCGGATTTCGCCCTTGGGCTTGTAGACCGGTACGTCGCGAAAGCGGCCGTGCGTGACGAACTCCACGGCGCCAGGCGCGGCAGCGGACGTAGCGGGCGCCACCACGGGCAGCGAGAGCACGCCGCCGTTGGCGACCTTGTTGGCGGTGACGGCGGCCGCGCTCATCTGCAGACGCGGCGGCGCATCGCCCTGAGCAGGAACTGCCACGACGCCGCTGGCACCCGTCATGCCGACGGGTGGTACCAGCACCGGCCCCTGCACGGGCGGCGTCCTGGACGCCGAGACCGCCGCGGGCGCGGCAGCCGCCACGGCCCAGGATGCCGTCAAACCGGCCGCAAGAAGCACGGTGCCAGCCATGTGCAGACGCCAGCCACCGTGCTGCGCTCCCCTGTGCCGCGCCTCTTGCGTGCGCGGTGCTTGGCAACTCATTTGGAGATCACTCCCTTCAACCCGCCGCCGATCAATGCGGCAACGTCCGTCAATGTGAATAGCGGTGCCAGTCCGCCACGCGTGAGCAGGTAGCGGGGTTCCCACACCGGCTCGAACTTGTCCTTGAAACTGCGCAGTCCTCTGAAATTGTAGAAGCGCGCGCCATGCCGGAACATCATCCGTCCGAATCGATGCCAGCGTGGCGCAAGCTGATGCTCGACCATGCCCGACATGGGCGCCATGCCCAGTCCAAAGCGCTGATACCCCGCCGCCTGGAAATGCAGGATCAGCTTGCCGAAGAGGAAGTCCATCGTGCCCGGCGGCACGTTGGCGCGCTGGCGCATCAGGTCAACGCTTGCCTCGATGCGCAGCACGTCGGGGCACATCAGCGTGGCAAACGCGAGGATAGCCCCTTCGCGGCGCACCACTGCCACCGGCTGGCTGCGCACATAGCGGTCGTCGAAGGCGCCGAGGGAGAACCCCTTCTCGCGCGCGTGCTGGTTGCGCAGCCATTCATCAGAAATGACACGCAGTGCTTCCAGTATGGCGGGCACACCTTCCACCGGCACGATCTCGAACGACAGGCCCTCGCGCTCGCCGCGCGTCACGCCGTGGCGCAGGTTGGCGCGGCGCGATCCCTTGAGGCTGAACTCCGGCAGCGACACATAGGCCTCTTCGCCCAGCTTGTAGGCGCGCAGCCCTGCATCCAGGTACAGCGGCAGCGTTTGCGGCCGCGTCTTGTAGAACGCGGCGCGGCCGCCGTGCGCATCGGCCATTTCGATGAAGCGCCAAATGAGCTCCGGCCACTCCTGCTGCGCGCCCACCGGATCGGACAGCGCCACCCACGAACGCCCCTGCTTGGCATACATGATGAAGGCGTTGCCCGACGGCGAGAACAACAGGCTCTTGTCACCCATCAGCGCGAGCACGGCGTCGGCGGCCGGCTGCTTGCGGATGATCGCGGCGGCGCGGTCGAGGTCCTGCTCGCTCGGGAATGTCGTGACCCCCGGCTCCTTGCGGAAGAGCTGCCACATCCCGAACCCGAGGCCCGTGACGGCCACCGCCATCAGAGCGCGGATGGAGCGCGGCGCGTCGCCGTCAAACGTGAACTGCCACCAGAGCTGGTTGGCGTACGCGACTTCCCGGTAGGCGAAAAAGAGAATCCACACGCAGGCCGCAAACACGCACACCATGGCGATCAGCCAGCCCGGCTCCAGCCGTTGCGAAAACAGCGAAGACGGCCGATCAAACTGCCGCCGGGAAATGACGAGCAGCGCGGCCAGCGTGGCCAGCACGGCCATCTCGGATACGGCGATGCCCTTTGGCAAGGCCAGCACGCCCGTCAGCACGGACAGCACAAGCGCCGCCCACCAGGCGGCATCAAGCCGATGCAGCAGCCCCCGCGCGACAAACAGCATGATGAGCCCCGCTACGCTGCCGATCATGTGCGATGCCTCCACCACGAACAGCGGCACATGCATGCGCAGGAGGTCTTCGGCTTCGTCGGAGGCCGGCGTCACGCCAGAGACGAGCAGCATCACGCCCGCCACCATCGTCAGCGCGGCCAGCAGGCCGGGCGAGAGCCTGACCGCCGCCCGGCCGAACGGTGCGCCCGCGCCCGAGCGCAATTCGAATGCGCCGAGCATGGCCGTGGCCACCACGAGCGGCAGCAGAAAGTAGATGGCCCAGTAATACAGCAGTGCAGCGAGCACCTCGGCGGGCGGCGACTGACCGCTGCAGCCAAGCAGCATGACGGCCTCGAACACACCGAGCCCACCCGGGCTCTGGCTCAGCACCCCCAGCGTGACTGCCAGCGCATAGAACGCCACAAACGTCGGCAGGTCGACCGCGCCGGCCGGCATCAGGAACCACAGCGCCGCAGCCGCCGCGCTCAGGTCTGCCGCCGAGATGGCGAACTGGCGCGCTGCCAGCCCGGGCGGCGGCAAGCGGATCTCCCACCGGCCGAACAGCGTCACGTGCCGGCTGCGCATGCACAACGCCAACAGCACGAACACCCCGGCGAGCACCAGCAGCGCAACGGCCTCCAGCAGCGCTGCGGGCAAATGCGTGATGGCGGCAATGTGCGGCGCGCCCCAGAGCAGTCCGACTGCTCCGAACGCCGTGGTCGATACCCCAAGCGCACCGGCGTCGAAGGCGACCGCCTCGGTGACGCGGGCCGCGTCCACGCCGGCTGCCGCGTATAGACGCGTACGCACCGCACTCGCGGTCAGCGAACCCAGCCCAACGGCATTCCCCAGCGCGTAGGCGATGAACGACGTGGTCGCCACCGTCCCAGGTGCCATGTGAGCCCCGGCATACCGCAGGCCGGAGGCGTCATAGCGGGTGAGCGCCGCATAGCTGAGGGCCGTGGCCACGATGGCCAGCCACACGTGCAGGCTCGGCGTGGCCTGCAGCGCAGCGAGCATGTCGGCGTAGTGCACGTGATCGAGCAGCGCGTACAGGCTATCGAACACCAGCGCACCCAACACGAGCACGATGCCGATCATGGCCCAGCCGCCCAGTCCCAGGCCCGGATCGCGCGGGCGAGCGGGGGGCACGGCAGCAGATGGGCTGTCCGGTGGTCGGGACGGATCGGGGCTGGCGTCGTTGGACGCGGCTTCAGGCATGGTGCAAAGGCAAAAGGAATCCGGCTGGCGTGGGCTGCGTACCCGTGCCAGGTTGATCAAAAAAGAGACAGCGGGGCTGGGGCGAACAAGCGCGCCGCGCCGCAGCCAATATCACGCTTACGGCCTCGACATCCTTGCCGGACCGAGGCAGGCCGGTGCAGGTGGTTTCCCGCTACGCCGACACCGTTTCCGGCCGGCATGCCAGCTTCCCGCCGAGTCGCGCACGCAGGATCCGCGCGTTGTTTCCGGTGTCACCTCATACGGCTGAAACAGCCGTTTTGTTGACACGCACAGCGCATTTTACGGTTTGGGCGCACTCCCTGGCACTTTTGGCGCCCCATCGGGCTTGCCGGTATCGACCGACACCGGATCGCTGGCCGGGAAGGTCTCCTCCAGGCCTTCGTCCAGCAGCGATTCTTCGTGCGAATCCGGCACCGGCGGATGCGGGTTGGCGGGCATGGGGGTGGGCGACGCGCGATCGTCTGGCATGGCGTTCTCCGAGAGTGCAGACCCAGCATAGGCAACGCTGGCGGAATCGGTGACGGGCGCCTGTTCCGCCCGCGGCCCGGGACCGGATACCACGCTTGCGCCACCCAGACCTTCCCGCAGCAAGGTCTGCACCTGCCGCCGACGACCGTGGGTTGGCATTCAACCTGGCACAACGGGCAAACACGGCAAACGATTGCGAACCCGACAAAAACTCTGGGCTTCATCGCCTGAACAGGTGGAGTGCAGTGCACAATCCTGTGCAGCGATTTTCCATCGTCTCACCCTGCATGACGTGCAGGCGACCGGTGCCCTGGTGCCTTGGCCGGCTGCCGCTGGTTGCGCGGTCCGTGATGACGGAGCGGCCACGCGCACTGACGCGGCAGACGTCGTGCCAGGCGTGCCACCTTCGCGAGGCATGTGCGGCACGCCCCACTTCAGAGGCATGCCGCAGGGCCATGCTGCTTCTGCACAATGACGTCGGTCTTCGGGAACCCATCGTGAGCAAAGCGCCCCACTCTCATTTCGATACGCGTTCCGTGCCGCGCGAGCAGCAGTTTGCGGCGTGGCGCGACGCCATCAACGTCCTGTTCGACATTCGTGCAGCCGCACCCGAGGCACACGGCTTCGAAGCCAGCGTGGACGCCTATCTGTGCGGGGAAACAGGCCTCGGGATGATCCACACGCAGGGACAGCACTACGATCGCTCGCGCTCCAAGCTCGGGCGTGACGGTGTGGACGCCTACATCCTCCAGTACTACCTGCAGGGCAGCTGCGGACAGCGCGACGGCGCCACCGGCACTGCCACGCGCCCAGGCGACCTGTTCATCGTGGATGCCGCGCAACCGTTGGCGACCAGCACCACCGACAGCCAATTCCTGAGCCTGGTCGTGCCGCGACGCCTGATGGCGCCGCTGCTGCGCTCGCCGGACGAACTCAGCATGCGCGTGCTGCGCGGGGACAGCCCGATGATCCGACTGCTGCGCGATCACTTGTGCGCGCTGTACCGATCGGCCGGGCACCTGACCGATGGCGAGATACAGGCGGTCATCCCGAGCACGCTGCAATTGGCGGCGGCCGCCATCAATTCGCAGGTGACCGAATCGAATGTGCGCGCGGTGCGTGAGAGCCTGTTCGCCGCCATCTGCCGCCATATCGCACACAGCCTGGCCGATCTGGAACTCTCGCCCGAGGGGGTGGCCGCGCACTTTGGCATCTCACGCGCCACGCTGTACCGCCTGTTCGAGCAGGAGGGAGGCTTCGTCAATTACGTTCGCGCACAGCGCCTGCGGCAATGCCATGCCATCCTGGCCGACCGCTCGCAAACTCATCGCTCGGTCGCGGAGATTGCACTGACGTACGGTTTTTCCGACGCGTCGAACTTCACGCGCGCCTATCGCCGGGCGTGCGGCATGTCGCCACGCGAGACGCGCATGCTGGCGCTCGAGGGCCGGGCGGCCGCCCTGCCTTTCATCCAGCACAAGGACTGGCGGACGTGGCTGACGCAGATGCGCTGACGCCCCAACCATCGCTCACCTGCTCACACCCGCGCCCCCTCCTCCTACCCTCCAGACGCGCTCGGCCTGAGACGCGCAGACAGGTTCGCGCGACAGCCGCACCGATCCGCGGCCACCAGCGCGTTCTTCGTTGAATCCCCCGCCAGGTGCATGCGAGCATCCGGCCCGACCTGACTGGCGCCCATGCGCTCGCGACGTGCACGACCTCGTGCAATCGCTTCGTCGCCGGGTCGGACAGCAGACGGACACACCGTCCTTTGCACAACACACAATGAAAAAAACGGGGGTCTCGTGAAGATCGTGACGGGAAAAACGCTGGCGTTGACGCTGCTTGCAGCCGCAGCGCTAACCGCGTGCGGGGGCGGCGATTCGCCCAGCTCCAATGCAAGCAATGGCGGCACCGCGCCGGCATCCACCTGTGTGGAAACCGGCGTCGATGCCAAGTACGCCTGCCAGACCGGCAGCACCGAACCGCTGTACGCCTACCAATGGGCGCTCAAGCAAGCCAGCAGCTTCTTCGCGGCGTTCGGCCTGGTGGCCAATGGCACGACGGACATCAACGTGGAAGAGGCGCACTCGGCAGGCATCAAGGGCCAAGGCGTGAACGTCCTGGTGCTGGACGACGGGGTCGACATCCGCAACGAAGACCTCGCGGCCAACGTCAACCGGTCGATGACGTACAACTTCGACGACGGCACGACGGACCCGACACCGGCGGACATCCCCGCAAACATTGCAGATGCGCATGGCACCAACGTGGCCGGCATCATTGCTGCCGCACAAAACGGCAAGGGCGTGATGGGCATCGCACCCCGCGCGACGCTGGGCGGCGCCCGCTTCATCGGTTCGCCCAATGCCGACACCAACGCCGCCTACGGCGGAGCGGACTGGTCAAAGAACGCCTACCTCATCAATGCATCGTATGGCGCCAACCCGCCGGTGCCCACGGAGTACGACACGGCCACCTCCACGCAGGCAGCCGTGCGAGCGTTTCCGAACCTGCGCAACGGCCGCGGCCTGGTGATGCTCAAGGCCTCGGGCAACGAGTACGAGTCCATCAGCAACGGCCCGGGTGTTCCGCCCCGGACCTGCCCCACCGTGGGCGCCGGCAACGGCATGATCGCCTGCGAGAATCCGGCCAACGACATCGAGACGCTCGAGCCTGGCGTGATCGTGGTCGGCGCAGCCAATGCCATGGGCATCAAGTCAAGCTACTCGAATGCGGGGGCGGTCAACTGGATCACCGGCCTGGGCGGCGAATTTGGCGACGGCGGCAAGTACGGTGAAGTGGGTACCGGCCCGATGATCTTCTCGACCGACCTGTCCGGCTGCGCGCGCGGCTACAGCCGCAATGGCGTCACCGGCCCCAACGATTTTGCGGTGGGCGGCTCGGCCACCAACACCAAGGACAACGCCAACTGCGACTACTCCAGCATGAACGGCACATCGGCGGCCACGCCGACGCTGTCGGGCGTGGTCGCATTGATACTGGCAGCCAACCCGAACCTGACCTGGCGCGACGTGCGCGAGATCCTGCGCGCCACCGCCCGCAAGATCGATCCCGACTACGGCAGCCGCGACGGCCGCAACGCCCGGATCGACCTGACCACGGGCGCTGCCACCGCCGACACCGGCACGGCACTCTCCGATGGCGCCACCACCGCCCGCCTCGACTACGGATGGCAGACCAACGGCGCAGGCAACGCGTACTCCACGTGGTACGGCTTCGGCCTGGCCGACGCCTCCGCAGCCGTCAAGATGGCCAAGGCCTACACCGCATACAAGCCGGCCGCCCTGTCCGTGCCGGACTTCGCCGCCGCCTTTGGCAACGTCAATCAACTGAACTACGGGTCGGTGCAGAAGCTCGGCCAGTTCATCGTGACGGGTTCTGACAAGGTGGATGCGCTGCAACTTCGCCTGACGGGCTCGGTGTGTATCGGCAGCGTCGGCTTCTTCGTGAAGTCGCCGTCGGGCACCGTATCGGCGCTGTCCTTGCCGTACAACAGCTACTACAACGATGGCGTCAACGCCGTCAGCAGCTACGGCCTGGGCAGCTACGCGTTCTACGGAGAGAACGCTGCGGGCACCTGGGAGGTCTACGCTGTCAGCGGCGTACCGACCAATGCCTGCTCGTCTTACCTGCCCCAAGGCGGCACACGTACCGTGACCCTGGCGGCACCGCTCGCCGTCGAGTACCGCGTCATCGCCGCCAAGTAAGCCCTTTTGAGAGCCTTCAACATGTTCATTTCCTCAGCATTCAAAACCCTGGCCGTGGTGCTCGTCTCTGCTGCCGTGGCGGGTCAGGCCATGGCGGCTGACCTGGCGATCGGTAAGCGTCTGTCGAAGCAGGAGCTGTCGCAGTACGCCAGCGCGCCGGTGGTGCAGGTCGAATCGCAGTCGTTCAAGGTGCTGTCCAGCGGCACGCGGACCAAAGGCGCCGGCGCCACCTCGACTGCCGTCACGCAGGTCGCCAACGAACGCGGCGTGGTGGGCGAAAGCCGTAACGAGGTCGTCGTCTCGCAGGTGTCGGCAGACAGCGTGCGTCAAGCTGTGGGCAGCCTCACGACCGCCCCCGTATCGGCGGAGTACTACGGCCACATGAAGGTCAGCACGCTGCGCTTTGCGACGTTCCAGGAAGCAGTCAACGCACGTACCCAACTGAAAAAGCTGCTGCCGCAGGCACGCGTGGACGTGCCGATCCAGTACGCCAAGCCCGTGGCACGCTGATCCCGTACCGCCCAGCGCTGCACGCCCCGCCTTGCGCGGGGCGTCTTGCCTGGATGGAGAGGGTGCCGAGTGCGCTGCTGGCCCGGCGCCTTGCCCCAGTGGCAGATCCACACTGCGGCATGATCGCGGCAAGCGCACCCCCATGATTGCCAGCGAGCCTACGCGGCGGCAATCCACTGGCCAGCCATGATTGCGGCTACCCCGCCGTCACGTCCGATTGCGCGGACGGGCGCTTTGCATGGCCGATGCGCTGTGCATGGTAGATGCCCGTATGGCCCGAGAAGAGATAGCTCACCACGCAAGCCATCCCCGCGAACGTGCCCACCTCCGGGCCGAACAGCTCCATGGCCATGATGGTCGAGGCGATCGGTGTGTTGGCCGCGCCCGCGAACACGGCGACAAACCCCAGCCCCGCCAGGAGGGGAAACGGCAGTGGGAGCACATAGCCGAGTGCATTGCCGAGCGTGGCGCCGATGTAGAACAGCGGCGTGACTTCGCCGCCCTTGAATCCCGAGGCCAGCGTCACGATGGTGAAGGCCGCCTTGCCGGCAAAGTCGTAGGCCGGCAGCGGGTTGCGGAACGCGTCGACGATGACCGGAATCCCCAACCCAAGGTATCGGTCGGTACCGAGCGCCAGCGCGGCCCCAGCCACCACGCAGCCGCCCAGCACGGGGCGCAGCGGCCCGAACGGAATGTGGCGCTTCAGCAAGCGGCTGACCCCGTGCGTCCATGCGGCAAACGCCATGCCGACCAGGCCAAAGACGATGCCCGCGAGCACCACCGCCCCGATCGCAACAGGCGTGAGATGCGGAACGAACGGGATCGCATATGGCGTGTGATGAACGGCCAGCCATGGCGGCACAAGATCCCCGACGATGGCCGCAATGAAGCACGGGAAGATTGCGTCATAGCGCAGGCGCCCGATCGCCAGCACCTCCAGCCCGAATACCGCGCCGGCCAGGGGCGTGCCGAACACCGATGCAAACCCCGCGCTGATGCCGGACATCAGCAGGATGCGGCGGTCGCTTGCGTCGAGCGAGAACAGCCGGGTCAGGTAGTCCGCAAAGCTGCCGCCCATCTGCACCGCCGTGCCCTCGCGCCCGGCCGAGCCACCGAAAAGATGCGTGACGACGGTGCCGAGCAGGATCAGCGGCGCCATGCGCTTGGGCACCACGCGCTTGGGGTCGTGGATCTCGTCGATGAGGAGGTTGTTGCCGCCCTCCACAGCGCGGCCCGTGTAGTGGTACAGCAACCCCACAGAAAGACCGGCGAGTGGCAGCAGCCAGAGCAGCCAGGGGTGGGCCGTACGTGTATCAGTCGCCCATTCCAGCGCAAGCAGCAGGACCGCCGAGCCCACCCCGGCAAGCACGCCGACAAGCGACCCCAGCGGTAACCAGCGCAGCAGGTACCCCAGCATCAGCAGGGCCTCGGGGCGCGTATTCGTGTTCTTCATGATGACCAGATTCGAAGGACGCAAACCTGGACGACAGGATGTCGTATGGACGTGTGCCTACAACTTCCCTGTCCAGGAACCTGTAGGCATCATCAGCCGGCGAGCCGGCGGTTCAGGGAGGAATGCCATCTCCACAAGGTGGCGCATTGTGCCTGAAAGCGGCCTGTCGGCACAAGCCGACCCCCCATCCCACAGCGTCCTGCCCACCGCCACCTCAGGGCTTGGCGAGCATGTCCTCGATGGCATGCTCGAACACACTCAGGCCTTGTGCGCCGACGATCAGGCGACCCTGCACCACGCCGTTCACCTGCCTGCCGATCACAAACGACGGCGTGCCGGAAATGCCCAGGGAGTGAGCGTACTGGCGATCGGCGTTGATATCGGCGAGGTACTTGTTGGCCGTCATGCACTGCTGATACTGGCTGGCATCGAGCCCCAGGTCCTGGGCGTATGACGCCAGTGCAACGGTATCGATCCGAGCCTGGTTCTTGAACACCAGGTCCTTCATTTCCCAATATTTGTTCTGATCGCCCGCGCAGCGCACCGATTGCGCGGCGTTGATCGCCAAGGGATGGAAGTCGAGCGGGACATCTCGCAAGACATAGCGCATCTTGCCCGTATCGATGTACTTCTTCTTGAGCTCGGGAAACGTGCTGGCTTCAAAGCGCGCGCAGTAAGGGCACTGGAAATCGGTAAAGGCGACCAGCGTGACCGGCGCGTTCGCCTTGCCCATCACATGCGTCGCTGGCGCCTTGACAGACAGCGTGCGTGCCGGCGCGGCATTGCCCGGCGCTGCGGGTGCCGCCTGCCGGGCCAGCAGCTGGTGGATCGCGCGCAGCTCGTTCAGGATGGCCTCGCCCTGCTGCTGGGTCATGGGCGCGTCGGCGTAGGCGGCACACGAGAGGAACATGCTGCCGATACAAGCGAACATGGCTGGCCAGAACTTCATGACTTTCCTTGGTTTCAGATGAATGAAGGGCTCACCGGTCAGTGGCAGACGCCAGCCGTGCACGCGCCGGATAGACAGTCGGTCGACACCAGGCAGGTCTGTCCTGCCGCGCAGGCGCCGCAGGCACCACCGCCACAGTCGATGGCGGTCTCGCTACCGTTCTTGACGCCGTCAAAACAGCTCGCCGCCTGGCAGACGCCGGACGCGCAGACGCCCGTGGTGCAATCGCTCGGCACAGCACAGTGTCGCCCCGCCGCACATGCGGAACATGTGCCGCCACCGCAGTCCACGTCGGTTTCCTGGCCATCGCGCAAGCCATCGATACAGGTGGGCGCCTGGCATGTGCCGCCCAGGCAGACATCTCCGCCCGAACAGTCGGCATTTGTCGAACACGCCGCGGGCACGCAAGCGCTCGCACTGCAGGCGGTGTTGGCGGGGCAGACGACGCCGCATCCGCCGCAGTTGTTCGAGTCCGTTGCGGTATCGACGCACGTACCGCTGCAAGCGCTATAGCCCGACGCGCACGAACACGACACGGATACGTTCGTTACGTTGCCGGTGATGGTTCCGGAGGCGTTCGCCACCGGACAGCTCAGATTGGCCGGCTGGCTCGAGACAGTCACGACGTAAGGATTGCCATAGGCCACGGCTGATGGAAACGTGAAGCTGCCGTTGACACTGCGCGAGAGACTGTCGCCACCATTGTTCTTGAGCACCACCGTGCCACCGCTTAAACCCGAGAGCGTGCCGCCCACGGTGTAGGCGTTGGTTGTGCAGGTGACCGCAACCGTGCTGATATCGCCTGCGCCCATCGTGCCGGAGCCGTTGGCGACGCTGCAGCTCTGCCCAACCGGATTGGTCTGCACCGTGACGGCAAATCCGCCGCCCTGCGCAACGGGCGCGGCAAAAACAAAAGCGCCGTTGGACGAACGGCTCAGGCTGTCCGCGCCGTTCTTCTGCAAGATGACGGTGCCGTTCAATCCGGAAATCGAGCCGCCAACCTTGAATGCATTCGTGGCACAGACCACGGACACGTTGCCGACATTCGCTGCCGAAACGGTGCCGGCGCCATTGGTTACGGTGCACGTCTGGGTGGCAGGCTGCGTCGATACGGTGACGTTGTACCCTGCGCCGTTGGATACGCTGGTCGCAAAAGTGAACGCGCCGTTGGCGCTGACGGCCAGATCATCGCCGGCGTTGTTCTGGAGCACCACGGTGCCGGACAGGCCCGTGACCGACCCGCCAATCGCATAGCCCTGCGCCGCAGGCGCTGTCGGCCCCGTGGACCCGGCAGAGGCCGTACCACTGGCGCCGCTTCCGTCGCCCCCGCCGCAAGCCGACAGGCCCAGGACAACGCAGCAGGCCAGCAGCCCGCTTGAGAACATGTTCGATACGCTCATTTGAAGTCCAGCGGGTGGCCGCATCCAGAACGATGCCCGCGACGACATGCACGGCGCGCGGCAAGGCGACATCCCGCCTGCAGTTGTCCGCTGCCGGGGGATGAACCACAAGAAAGTCATTGAAGTGCGGTCTGGAAAAGGCTTGGCAGGCCGTGCCGACGCGCCGCCGGAAGCCACCATCCCGAAACACGTGGCACGTCAGCGCTTGCCGCTGACTCGGTATGGCACGACGCATCAAGCCGCGCCCCGTCAGCCTGGCCGACCCTCGGCACGCACGCGCCGATGATGACCATTCGCTGGACCGCCGGATTCGCAGATCTGGCCGGCGACATCCGCCCCGCCAACGTCTGCATTCCCCCGCTTACAATCGACTTCTTCTTATAGGCATGTGTAATTTTGTGGCATAGGCTACACATCCCACCCCACACCCGAAAGGGGTATTTCGAGGGGGCTCGCACCCTCCGGCGGTGGGCGAGTCGCGCGGATTCCCTGAGGCTCTGCGTTGTTCAATGGCATTCACCAGTGTGAGCCATCCGAGGCAGATTGTTCACTGTGGATTCCTCCGGCATGCTCGGTCAACCCACCCGCAGTCCGATCGACCCACGTCGAAATATCGCGCCATTGCCGCAGGAGACACGCATGACCGCCAGCCTGATCTTTGAAGATCGCCCGACCGATGCAGAGACCCTCCTGGCACGCGGCGCGGCCCTTGCCGGCGGGTTGCGGCGCATGGGCGTGCAGGAAGGCGACGTGATCGGCGTGCTGTTGCGCAATGCGCCCGCCTATATCGACGTGATGCACGCCTGTCGCATCGCGGGGTGCCACTTCTGCCCGATCAACTGGCACTTCACGCCTGGCGAGGTGGAATTCCTGATGCGCGATTCCGGCGCCAAGGTGCTGATCGGCCACCGTGACCTCGTGGATGCCGTCGAGCCGCTGCTGCCAGCCCACGTACAACTGCTGCGCGTGGACGCCGAAGGCACCGACCGCGCCGATGGCTACGCCAACTGGCTGGCACTGCAGCCGCCGTACGACGGCCCGCTGGTCTCACCGCGCGGGCACATGGCCTACACCTCGGGCACCACGGGCCGGCCCAAGGGCGTGGTGCGCCAGGCCGTGCCGCTCGACCAGCTCGATGCCCACCTGCAGAAGGCGCGCGCCGTGGTGGCCGCCACCTTCGGCATCGTGCCGGGCTGCCGCGCGCTGCTGCCGGCGCCGCTCTATCACAGCGCCCCCAGCCTGTTCGCGCAGCAGGCCGCGCAGATGGCCGAAGTGCTCGTGCTGCATGCGCGCTTCGATGCGCTGCGCGTGCTCGAGCAGATCGAGCGCTACCGCATCGACACGGTGTATCTCGTGCCGATCATGTACGTACGCCTGCTGAAACTGACCGATGAGGAACGCAGCCGCTACGACCTGTCTTCACTGCGCTTCGTGGCATCCACCGGTGCGCCCTGCGCGCCTGAGATCAAGCGCCGCATGATCGACTGGCTCGGCCCTGTCATCTACGAGACATACGCCTCCAGCGAAACCGGCATGATCACCGTCATGGACCCTCGGGATGCGGCCGCACGCCCCGGCAGCGCCGGCCGCCCCGTGTGCGACGCACAAGTCCGCATCCTGCGCGAAGACGGCACGCCGTGCGCCACCGGCGAGATCGGCCTGATCTACAGCCGCCAGCCCGCCTACCCTGACTTCACCTACCGCGGCAACGACGAGGCGCGCCGCAAGGCCGAGCGCGATGGCCTCGTCACGCTCGGCGACATGGGCTCTCTCGATGCCGACGGCTATCTCTACGTCTGCGACCGCGCATCCGACATGGTCATCTCGGGCGGCGTCAACATCTATCCGGCCGAGATCGAGCACGCGCTGCTGCGCCATCCCGATGTGGTCGACTGCGCCGTCTTCGGCGTACCGGACGACGAATACGGCGAGCGCCTTATCGCAGTTGTGCAGACTGAACGCGAAGGTCTGCAGGCCGAGCCCATGATCGCGTGGCTGCGCGACCAGATTGCCGGATTCAAGATCCCGCGCCAGATCGAATTCACCGCCGCACTACCGCGCGACGACAACGGCAAGATCGCCAAGCGCCGCCTGCGCGACGCGTGGTGGGGCAGCCGGCAGCGCCGCGTCTAGGATGGCCGCTGGAGGCGGTGCGGCAGCCATGCCTGCGCTGCCGTGCCACAGAAGGGCCTGCGCCGCCTTCCGTCTACTGCACGCCCAGTCCTGCCAGTGGATGCACCTCCGACCGCCAGGGCGACGCCAGAAAATGCTGCACGCGCTCGGGGCGCACCTGCGGCAACGTAGCCGGCGCCCAACCCGGGCGATGATCCTTGTCGACGAGATGTGCGCGCACGCCTTCGCAGAAATCACCTTCCTGAATGCCACGCGCCACGATACCCAGTTCCATCTGGAAGCATTCGGCCAGTGACAGCTGCCGCCCACGCAACAGCGCCTCGCGCGTGACGTTCAGCATCGTCGGCGAATGCGAGGTCAATGCGTCAAGCGTAGCCTGCAGCCACTGGCGCAATTCACGCTCGGATTCCCGCTCGAGGCTCTCGCGCAGCGTGGCAACAATGCGATCGACCGACGAACGCCGATCGAAGTAGCGCAGTACCCACGGCATCGCCTGTGCCAGCGGCGCGTGCGGCACGACGTTGCACGGCGGCTCGAACACGCGGCGCAGGGCCTGCATGAGGTCGCCGTCGTGCGGCATGCGTTGCAGGCGCTCTTCGAAGGAGGCAAGCCATTCCGCAGGCACGCACACATCGGCCAGGTGGCAATGCAGCGCGTCGGCGCCCGCGAGCGTCACGCCCGTCAGCCCGACATATAGCTCAAGCTCGGGGGACATCACGCTCAGGAAGCGCGTGGCGCCCACGTCGGGCAGGAAGCCGATGCGCGTCTCTGGCATCGCCATCTTGGTGCGCTCGGTCACGACACGCAGACGTGCGGCCTGCCCCAGGCCCATGCCACCGCCCATGGTGATGCCGTCCATCAGCGCAACGATGGGCTTCGGGAACTGATGCAGCGCGTAGTCGAGCCGGTATTCGTCAACGAAGAATTGCAGCCAGCCGTCGTCGCCATCCATGCGGCCCTGTTGCGCAAGCTGATAGAGCGAGCGCACATCGCCGCCGGCGCAGAAGCCTTTCTGGCCAGCGCCGCGCAGCACCAGCGCGACGATGCCGTCGTCATGCCGGCATTGCTCCAGCAGCGTCGCCAGCTGGCGCACCATGCCGTGGGACAGCGCGTTCAAGGCTGCTGGCCGGTTCAAGGTGATGATGGCCACGCGGTTCACCACGCGCATCAATACCTCGGGTTCGGCAGCGGCTGCCTCGGGCAGCGTTGCCTGACGTTGGACGGCACTCATTGCAGCGTCTCCGATTCGTGTGCGGCATGCCAGCGCGGCGCGCGCTTCTCCAGAAAGGCGTTCACGCCTTCACGCTGGTCCGGATGGTCAAACAGATCGACGAAGCGCTCGCGCTCCACGGCCAGCGCTGCGCTGCGCGGCACGCCATTGCGCGCCTGGTGGATGAGTTGCTTGCTGAAAGTAACGGCCTGCGGGCTCAACGTGGTCACACGCAGCGCCATGGCGATGGCGGCTTCGCGTGCGGCACCGGTTTCCACGACTTCCTCGACCAGGCCGATGCGCAGGGCGGTCTGCGCATCGACGCGCTCGCCGGTCAGGATCATGCGCTTGGCCCAGCCTTCACCCACGAGCCACGGCAGCGTCTGCGTGCCGCAACCGCAGCAGAGCAGGCCGACGGCCGTCTCGGGCACGGCCAGCTTGGCGTGGGCCTCGGCGATGCGGATGTCACATGCGAGCGCGCACTCCAGGCCGCCGCCCATCGCAAAGCCATTGATGGCCGCGATCACCACCGGCCGCGCATTCTGCAGCGCCTCGAACGCGGCACCGAAACGTGCAGCGGCCTCGCGGGCCACATCACGATCGCCATCGGCAAAGGTGTTGAGATCCGCCCCTGCGCTGAAGAACTTCGGCCCGTCGCCGGTGACGACGATGGCGCGCACGCGCGCGTCGGCGTTCAACCGTTCGACGGTGGCTTGCAGTTGCAGCAGACCCTCCGGCGTGAATGCGTTGGCCGGCGGACGCTTGAGCGTCAGCACCGCGACGGTGCCGTCATGCAGCGTTTCCAGTTCGATCATCACACCGCTCCGTCTTTCCGATACAGCTTGATGACGGCGGAGAAATCCAGCTTGCCATCGCCCTTGCTGCTCACGGTTTGATAGAGCTGCTGTGCGAGCGCCCCCAGGTAGACCGGTTGGCGGACGGATTTTGCGGCGTCACCCGCCAGGCCCAGATCCTTGAGCATCAGGTCGGTGCCGAAGCCACCCGTGTAGCCGCGCGAGGATGGCGCGGTCTCGATCACGCCCGGGAACGGGTTGTAAGTGTCGGAACTCCAGCAGCGTCCCGTCGATGTGTTGATGATGCCGCCAAGCACCTTCGGGTCGATACCGAGCGCCTCGCCCAATGACATGGCTTCGGCCACGCCAGCCATGGTGATGCCGAGCACGAGGTTGTTGCAGATCTTCGCGCCCTGCCCGGCGCCGGAGTCACCGCAATGCACGAGGTTCTTGCCCATGGCGGAAAGCACGGGGCGCACCTGTTCGAACGCCGCCGCGCTGCCGCCCACCATGAAGGTCAACGTGCCGGCCGCCGCGCCGCCCGTACCGCCAGAGACTGGAGCATCGACAAAGGTGTTGCCGTGCTCGGCCGCCAGCGCAGCCAACGCCTTCACGCTGGCCGGGTCGATGGTGCTTGAATCAATGATGGGCACGCCCTTCGCGATGCCCGCCAGCACGCCATCTTCCGCCGTCAGCACGTGGCGCACGTGGGCGGCGGCGGGCAGCATGGTGATGACCGTCTCCGCGCCGGTCACAGCGTCCTTGGGGGATGCGGCGGCTACAGCACCGGCTTCCACCAGCGCGCCCACTGCCTGCGCGTTCAGGTCGAATACGCTCAGTGCGTGGCCCGCCTTCAGCAGGTTGCGCGCCATGGGGGCGCCCATGTTGCCCAGGCCGATGAATGCGATTTTCATGACAACGCTCCCGGTGCGATCAGCGCAGGCTGATGGTGGTGTTCACGCCGCCGGCGTCGACCGCGTCATCGAACCAGCGCGCCGTGACCGTCTTCGTTTGCGTATAGAACTGCACGACCTGCTTGCCGTACGGGCCCAGGTCGCCCAGCTTGGACCCACGCGAGCCGGTAAAGCTGAAGTACGGCACGGGCACCGGAATGGGAATGTTGATGCCCACCTGACCGATGTCGATCTCGCTCTGGAACTTGCGTGCAGCAGCGCCGCTCTGCGTGAACAGCCCCACACCGTTGCCGAACGGGTTGGCATTGACCAGCGCAATCGCGTCGTCCAGCGTGGGTGCAGTCAGCACCAGCAGCACGGGGCCGAAGATTTCGTTGGTGTAGATGTCCATGTCGGTCTTCACATCGGTGAAGACCGTGGGGCCGATGAAGTTGCCGTCTTCGTAACCGGCCACGCGCACGTCGCGGCCGTCAAGCGCGAGCGTGGCGCCCTGCTGCACGCCGGATTCGATCAAACCGAGAATGCGTTGCTTGGCGACACGCGAGACAACTGGGCCGACGTCGGTACCCGGCTCCACACCGGCATTCACCTTGAGCGTTTTTGCCTTGGCGATCAGGTCCGGCACCCACTGCTGCGCCGCGCCCACCAGCACGACGACGGAGGTCGCCATGCAGCGTTGCCCCGCCGCGCCAAAGGCCGCGCCCACCAGCGCGTTGATGGCCTGCTCGCGGTTCGCATCGGGCAACACCACGGCGTGGTTCTTCGCGCCCATCATCGATTGCACGCGCTTGCCGTTCTCGCTCCCGAGGCGATACACATGTGTGCCGACCGCGGTGGACCCGACAAACGAAATCGCCTTCACATGTTCGTGCGTGCACAGTGCGTCCACCACATCCTTGCCGCCGTGCACGACGTTCAGCACACCCGGCGGCACACCGGCTTCCAATGCCAGCTCAACGAGTTGCATGGTTGAGAGCGGATCCTGCTCCGAGGGCTTGAGCACGAACGTGTTGCCGCACACGATCGCCATCGGGAACATCCACAACGGAATCATGGCCGGGAAGTTGAACGGCGTGATGCCCGCGCACACGCCAATCGGCTGGCGCAGCGTGTAGGTGTCGACCGCGCCGGCCACGTTCTCCAGAAATTCGCCCTGCTGCAGCGAACCCACCGAGCACGCGTGCTCCACCACCTCCAGCCCGCGGAAGATGTCGCCTTCGGCATCGGGCAGCGTCTTGCCCTGCTCGGCGGTGAGCGTGCGGGCGATGCGCGGCGAGTGTTCGCGAATCAGCGCCTGGAACTTCAGCATGATGCGCATGCGCGCACCGACCGGCGTGTTCTTCCACGTGGCAAACGCGGCATGTGCGGAGCGTATGGCTGCATCCACTTCGCCGGCCGTGGCAAACGGCACGCGCGCCAGCACTTCCTGCGTGGCGGGGTTGACGATGTCGCGCCATTCCTTCGACTGCGATTCGACAAACTCGCCGCCAATCAGCAGCTTGACGGTGGGCGGGGTGTCCTGCTGTGCAGCAAGCTTGGCGGAAGCGAGGGAAGCAACGGCGCTCATGGGTGTCTCCTGGAGAATCGGTGTCGGTAACGGTAGCGGGGTCAATGCGGGCGGGTCGAATCAGGCGAAGTCTTCTTCCCAGTACTCGCCGGGCAGGCGAGCCGGCTGGGGCGTGCGTTCCAGTTCGAGCCGGCGCAGTTCAACGCGGCGGATCTTTCCGGAGATCGTCTTGGGCAGCTCGCTGAACTGCAGGCGGCGAATGCGCTTGTAGGGCGCGAGCTTTTCTCGCGAGAAGAGGAACACGGCGCGCGCGAGTTCGGGGCCGGCTTCGTAGCCCTGGCGCACCGTCACGAACGCCTTGGGCACCGACAAACGCAGCGGATCGGAACTTGGCACCACAGCCGCCTCGGCAATGGCCTCGTGCTCGATCAGCACGCTTTCCAGCTCGAACGGGCTCAGGCGATAGTCGGACGACTTGAACACGTCGTCAGTGCGCCCCACGTAGACGAAGTAGCCGTCGTCGCGGCGCATTGCCACGTCGGACGTGTGGTAGTAGCCGTTGCGCATGGCCTCGCCCGTGGCTTTGGCGTTGTTGGCGTAGCCCTGCATCAGGCCGAGCGGACGGTGCGAAAGCGGCAGCACGATCTCGCCCTCACTGGCGGGCTGATCGTCGTGGTCGACAAGCTCCACGCGGTAGCCGGGCAGCGGGCGCCCGACCGAGCCCGGCACGACAGGCTGTCCGGGCGTGTTGCCGATCTGGCACGTGGTCTCGGTCTGGCCGAAGCCGTCGCGAATGGTCACGCCCCAGGCACTGCGCACGCGCTCGATGATCTCGGGGTTCAGCGGCTCGCCCGCACCGACGATCTCGCGCAGCTTGACGGCGTAGGAGGCCAGCGGCTCCTGCACCAGCATGCGCCACACGGTGGGCGGCGCGCACAGCGTGGTCACGTTGAAGCGCACCAGCACGTCCAGCGTGTCCTTCGGCACGAAGCGCGCGTAGTTGTAGACGAACACGCAGGCCTGCGCGTTCCAGGGTGCGAAGAAGCAGCTCCAGGCATGCTTGGCCCAGCCTGGTGAGCTGATGTTCCAGTGGATGTCGCCAGGCTGCAGCCCGATCCAGTACATGGTCGACAGGTGGCCGACCGGATAGCTCTGGTGGGTGTGTTCCACCAGTTTCGGCTTGGACGTGGTGCCCGAGGTGAAATACAGCAGCAGCGGGTCGGCCGCCTTGGTCGGGCCATCGGGGACGAACTGCGCGGGCGCGTCGTAGGCTGCTGCCAGATCGATCCAGCCATCGCGCTGCGCGCCCACGGCGATGCGCTTGACGCTCGCATCAACACTGTCGAACTTGTGCAACTCCGCCGCGTCGACGACCACACAGTTCGCGCCGCCGAGTACCACGCGGTCGCGGACGTCATCCGGGGAAAGCTGCGTGGTGGCCGGCAGCACCACCGCGCCCAGCTTCATTGCCGCGAGCATCACGTCCCACAGTTCAACGCGATTCGGCAGCATCAGCAGGAGGCGGTCACCCCGCACGATGCCCAGCCCACGCAGGAAATTCGCCATGCGCGACGAGCGCTCCGACATCTGCGCAAACGAGAGCTTCAACCCGCCGCTTTGCGGGTCATCGACGATCCACAGCGCCGGGTTGTCGTTGCCGCGCGCCATCACATCGAAGTAATCGAGCGCCCAGTTGAACGTGTCCAGCTTCGGCCATGCAAACTCGCGATACGCGCGGTCGTAGTCGGTGCGATGGCGCAGCAGAAAATCGCGCGCCTCCACAAAACCCTGTGCTGCAGATACCGCTTCGTTCATCGTCGTCTCCTGGTCGGCGCGTTTGCGCTCTTTCGTGTGCGGTCGATGTGCGCGGTGCGTGCTAGACGTGCCGCGCGATCACCATCCGCTGGACTTCGCTGGTGCCTTCGTAGATCTGGGTGATGCGTGCATCGCGGTAGTGGCGCTCGACGGCGTAGTCGGCCAGATAGCCGTAGCCGCCGTGGATCTGGATGGCGTTGGAGCAGATCTCTTCCGCCAGTTCCGATGCGTAGAGCTTGGCCTGCGACGCTTCCGACAGACACGGTTTGTCTGCGCTGCGCAGGCGCGCCGCGTGGTGAACGAGCAGGCGCGCCGCATTCAGGCGCGTGGCCATATCGGCCAGCATGTTGGCGATGGTCTGGTGCTCGCGCAGCGCCTTGCCGAACTGGATGCGTTCATTCGCGTAGTTGCGTGCCGCATCGAACGCGGCGCGCGCAATGCCAACGGCCTGCGCGGCAATGCCGATGCGCCCGCCTTCCAGGTTCGACAGCGCGATCTTCAGGCCCTCGCCACGCTCGCCCAGCAGGTTGGCTTCGGGCACGGCGCAGTCTTCCAGCGTGATCGGGCAGGTGTCCGATGCGCGGATGCCAAGCTTGTGTTCGGGCCGGCCAACGTGAAAGCCCGGCGTGTCCGTCGGCACGATGAAGGCGGAGATGCCGCGTTTGCCCGCCTCAGGGTCCGTCACGGCAAATACGATCGCGATGTCTGCGCGCGCGCCGTTGGTGACGAACTGCTTGTTGCCGTTGAGCACCCACATGCCGTCGCGCAGCACCGCACGCGTGCGCAGGTTGTTGGCCTCGGAGCCGGCGTGCGGCTCGGTCAAACAAAACGCGCCGATCGCGCGACCGGTGGCCAGATCCGGCAGGTAACGCGCCTTCTGCGCCTCGGTGCCGAACTTGAGGATCGGGCCGCAGCCGACCGAGTTGTGCACGCTCATCATCGTCGCACTGGCGGCGCAACCGGCAGCCACCTCTTCCAGCGCAAGCGCATAGGCCACGTAGTCGGTGTACGAACCGCCCCACTCCGCCGGCACGATCATGCCCAGCAGGCCCAGCTCGCCCATCTCGCGCACCACCTCGTCGGGCAGGGCGCCGTCACGGTCCCACTGCGCGGCGTTGGGCGCCAGGCGCTCGGTGGCAAAATCGCGCGCAGCGTCCTGGATCATCCGCTGCTCTTCGGTATAGAAGTCGTCCATCGCTTGGCTCTTGCTTGTTGGCTGACCGGTGCCGCGTGACGCTGCCTGTGCAGGCGCCTTACACTGTGCAGCCCGCGGCGCTTGGGTTCGATGGGGAAAAAGTGTAGGCACGCGGCTGGGCGGCTTCGATGCCCGTCACGATCAACTTGCGTGAGCGGATTTGCCATACCAATGAAAAACAACGAAAAGGGAACCGTCTCGGTCAGCCTCGTCAACGAGGCCGTGACACGTGCGCGCGCGCATGGCGTGGACATGCAGCCCATCATGGCCGCCGCGGGCATCACGCCGCAGATGCTGGCGCAGCCGCGCAGCCGCGTGTCGTCCGCACAGTACGGCGCACTGTGGGCCGGCATTGCGCAGGCCATGGACGATGAGTTTTTCGGGCAGGATGCACACCCCATGCGCTGGGGCAGCTTCGTGGCGATGACGCAGGCGGCGCTCACCGCGCGCACGGGCCGGCAGGCGCTGGCCCGGGCCACGGGCTTTCTGCGGCTGGTGCTGGACGATCTGCATGTGCGTGTTGAAGAAGACGATCGGCGTGTGCGTCTCGTCTTTGTGCACCGCAAGGGCACGCGGGTGCCGCCCATGTTCACCTACGCCACGTGGCTCATCATGGTCTACGGGCTGGTGTGCTGGCTCGTGGGGCGGCGCATTCCGTTCATTGTTGCGCGCTTCCGTTGCGCGGCGCCGCAGGATGCGCAGGAATATCGCCTGATGTTCTGCGACGACATGGCGTTCAAGCACGATGCGTCGTACGTCGACCTATCGCCCGACTTTCTCGACCTGCCGGTCATTCAGACGGCCGCGTCCATCAAGACCTTCCTGCGCGACGCGCCGGGCAACTTCATCGTCAAGTACCGCAACCCGGATTCCTTCGCCGCGCGCGTGCGCAAGACGCTGCGCAATCTGCCGGTGGCAAGCTGGCCCGCGTCGGACGCAATGGCGCTCAAACTGAACGTGGCCGAAGCGACGATGCGCCGGCGCCTGAAGCTCGAGGGCCACACGTATCAGTCCATCAAGGACGACCTGCGGCGCGACATTGCCATCGGCCAATTGCAGGACACGCGCCGCACCATCGCCGACATAGCCGTCGCAGTGGGCTTTGCAGAGCCGAGCGCCTTCCACCGCGCCTTCCGCAAATGGACGGGCATGCGGCCTACCGATTACCGGTCGAAAGCCTAATGATCCAGCCGCAGCGCCATGTGCTCTTCGTCGTAGAAGCGATTACCGACACGCATGGCGCGGCGCTCGATGCCGAAAGTCTCGAAACCCGCGTTGCGATACAGCGTTTGCGCATGCGGGTTTTCGGCGTTCACGCAGAGATGAATCTGCAGCACCTGTGCAGCACGCGCATGCGCAATGGCGGCGTTGAGCAGGCGCCCGGCAATACCGCCTCGCCGGTGCGCAGGGTCAACAAACACGCCCCACAGCACGGCCTTGTGCGCGACCTGCGCCAGCGGCTCGCGACGCAGCCCGGCAATGCCAATCAGCGCCGGCCCGGAAAATGCACCGAAGACGATCTGATGCTCGGTTGCCCGGATGCGGTTGCGGGTGTCCTCCAGCGTGCGCCCCGACTCTTCATCGTGCGTCGGCCAGATGGCGGTAGGCGCATCTTGAATGGCCTTCAGGCGCAGCGCCTTGAACGCTGCAGCATCCTCATCGATCAACGGGCGGATGGCGATGTCGCTCATGGCTGCTTAGCCTCCACGGTAAATGCATCACCGGTTTCGAAGAACGCGCCGCCCGCGAGGTAATGCACGGTCTTGCTGCCCGCATCGGTAAAGTGCCAGCGGCCGTTGCTGAACAGCGCAGGGTCCGCCCAGGCGGCTGTCACTTCAGCGATGAAGAGGTCGTAGCGCTTCTCGTTGTGCGGTTCGGGAATGACTCGGCATTCCAGCCACCCTGCGCAACCTGCCACCAGCGGCACGTCGATCGTGCGGGCGGGCATGGTGGCCAGGCCGAGCGCCTCGAACTTGTCGCCATCCCGGCCAGACAGCGTGCCCACCGCGAGCGTGGTCTCGGCAATGGCGCGCGTCGGGATGTTGAGCGCAAACACGCCTGAAGCTTCGATCAGCTCGCGTGTGAGGGTGCGGCTGTCGACCACGACCAGCACCTTGGGCGGGTCAAAGTCGAGTGGCATCGCCCAGGCGGCTGCCATGACGTTGCGCACGCCGTTGTAGGCGGTGGTGACCAGCGTGGTCGGGCCGTGGTTCAGGAGGCGGTAGGACTTTGCCAGCTCTACTGGGGCGAGTGTGATGGGGTTGGGCATGATGGCGAGGGGACTTAGGGGAGGCGTCATCATAGGGCAATGGTGTTGGAGCTGTTGGGGCGTGGTTTTTTCTGTTTTTTTGTTGTTGGTGCATCCCTTGTTTCATCCCCTGCCGGGGCTGACTCACTTTCTTTGGTCTTGCCCAAAGAAAGTAAGCAAAGAAATGCGCGCCCGAGATGGCGACTTCCCCTTGAATTTATGTCGCAGGGAGGGAGGGGAGGCACACTCGCTTCGCTCAGACAGGCCTCCCCTCTTTTTCCTCCCTGCAACAGAAATTCAAGGCGCCATCTAGGGCAGGAACGTCAAAGGACAACAGCAGAACCATCTGGGCGCAGGCCCAAACGACAAGGCCAACCGCACGATGGGTTGGCCTTTTCTTTTGACGTTGGGCTCTTGATGGCGCCTTGAATTTTTCGTAAGCGGGCGGAAAAAAGAACGGGAACTGTTTGAGCGCAGCGAGTTTTTCCCTTCCCCTCCCTGCGACATAAATTCAAGGAGTCTTTCGCCATCTCGGGCGCGCATTTCTTTGCTTACTTTCTTTGGGCAAGACCAAAGAAAGTGAGTCAGCCCCGGCAGGGGATGAAACAAGGGATGCACCACCAACAAACAACCATATCGACAACAACAAGGAGACAACACACATGCACCAACCCCGCCGCACCATCCTCCGCCTGACCATGGCCGCCACACTGGCCGCATCGCTCCTGGGCGGCACCATCAGCACCGCCCACGCAGAAGCCACCGAAGTCCGCATCTCCCACGGCTATGGCATCCTCTACCTCCCCATCATGGTGATGGCCAGCGAGCACCTGCTGGAGAAGCAAGCCAAGGCCGCCGGCCTGGGCGACGTCAAGGTCCACTACCGCATCCTCGATGGCGGCAACGTCATCAACGACGCCATGCTCTCGGGCGCGCTGGACATCGCCTCGCTGGGCGTGCCGGGCTTCCTCACGCTGTGGGACAAGACCCGCGGCAGCGCGATGGAAGTGCGCGGGCTGTCGTCGCTCAGCTCATCGTCGATGTACCTGATGACGCGCAACCCGAACGTGAAGACGCTGGCCGATTTCTCCGACAAGGACCGCATTGCCGTGCCCGGCATCAAGACCTCGCTGCCGGCCGTGGTGCTGCAGATGGCCGCCGCCAAGACCTTCGGCGACAAGCAATTCAACAAGCTTGACCCGATCACCGTGCCGCTGCCACACCCCGACGCCACCGCTGTCATGCTGGCCGGCGGCAGCCAGATCAACAGCCACATGGCTTCGCCGCCGTTCTCGTACACCGAGGCCGCGGCGCCCGGCCTGCACCGCGTGTTCAACACGGTCGACGTGCTCGGCAACATCACGCTGGACATGAC
>JAGWNU010000196.1 GCA_028871175.1 Burkholderiaceae bacterium
CGACGCCCATCTCACGGTTCACCGGAAGCTCGCGCTGGAACTGGCGCAGGCTGCCCGGGCAGTCCCGGCCCGACGCGATGGCGCCTTCCCTCGTTCATGACGCCGCTGTGATGTCGTGAATTTGGAAAGCCGCATTCCACTGTCTGACCGGTGTTGTATGAAGTCTCCTCGACATGAAAAAACCATGACAAACAATAACTATCCGCGCGATCTCATCGGTTACGGCAAGAACCCGCCCAACGCCAATTGGCCGGGCGGCGCGCGCGTAGCACTGCAGTTCGTCCTCAACTACGAGGAAGGCGGTGAAAACTGCGTCTTGCACGGCGACGCCGGCTCCGAGCAGTTCCTCTCCGAAATCATTGGCGCTGCGGCCTACCCCGACCGCCACATGAGCATGGAGGGCATCTACGAATATGGCTCGCGTGCAGGCGTGTGGCGCATCCTGCGCGAGTTTGAAAAGCGCGGCCTGCCGCTGACGATCTTCGGTGTGTCGATGGCCCTGCAGCGCCATCCGGACGTCACGCAGGCCTTCGTTGATCTGGGCCACGAAATCGCCTGCCACGGCTGGCGCTGGATCCATTACCAGAACATCGACGAAGCCACCGAGCGCGAGCACATGCGCATTGGCGTCGAGATCATCCGCGAGCTGACCGGCAACGCGCCGCTGGGCTGGTACACCGGCCGCGACAGCCCCAACACGCGCCGCCTGGTGGTCGAGCACGGCGGCTTTGCCTACGACGCCGACTACTACGGCGACGACCTGCCGTTCTGGACCGAAGTGCAAACCTCGTCGGGCGAGAGCAAGCCGCACCTGGTCGTGCCGTACACGCTCGACACCAACGACATGCGCTTTGCCAGCCCGCAAGGCTTCAATACAGCCGACCACTTCTACCAGTACCTGAAGGACGCCTTCGACGTGCTGTACGAAGAAGGCGATCCCAACGGCCTCGCACAGCCGAAGATGCTGTCGATCGGCATGCACTGCCGGCTGCTGGGCCGCCCCGCGCGCTTCCGTGCGCTGCAGCGCTTCCTTGACTACGTGCAATCGCACGACAAGGTCTGGATCTGCCGCCGTATCGACATCGCGCAGCACTGGATCCAGAACCATCCGTATGCAAAGCAACCCGTTTTGAGCACCGCAGCATGAGTCAGACCACCTACAACCTCTCGCAACTCAACAGCATGGACGCAGCGCAGTTCGTGCAGGTCCTTGGCGGCATCTACGAGCACTCGCCGTGGGTTGCCGAACAGGCCGCCACGCAGCGCCCGTTCGCCTCGGCCGAGGCGCTCGCAACCGCCATGCGCAATGCCGTGGATACCGCCGGCATTGACCCTCAGCTCAAGCTGGTGCGCGCCCACCCGGAGCTGGCCGGCAAGGCTGCCGTGCGCGGTGAACTGACTGCCGAGTCGACGCGCGAACAAAGCGGCGCGGGCTTGAACCTGTGCACGCCAGAAGAGTTTGCGCGCCTGCAGGCGCTCAACACCCAGTACAACGAGAAGTTCGGCTTCCCGTTCATCCTGGCGGTGCGCGGCTATGACCGCCACGGAATCATCGAGAACTTCAGCCAGCGCGTTGAGAACGACCGCGATACCGAGCTGCGTGCGTCGCTCGAACAGATTCATCGCATCGCGGGTTTCCGCTTGGCCGATTTGATTGCAGCACACTGATTTTTCAGGTTCATCAGCAAAAACAACGCTGTGGGCACGGTGTCATGGGGCATGGGACACCGATCGGCATGGAGCCTGACCAGCCGGCCTGTGACCGCATCAAAGAATGCGGCGCAACCCGCAGTGATCTTCAACAACAAAGGAGGTAGCAATGCAGTCGAAATTCAAGCGTGGCGTGGCCGCGCTGGCAGTGGCATCGGCACTGGGGGCAGCAAGTGCCGGTGCGCAAGCGCAATCGTCCGTCACGCTGTACGGCCAGGTGGATGCCTGGGCGGGCGCCACCAAGAGTCTGGGCGCATCGGATCGCGCCTGGGGGGTGAACTCGGGCGGGATGTCGACCTCGTACTGGGGTATGAAGGGCAGCGAAGATCTGGGCAACGGCCTCAAGGCGATCTTCACCCTGGAAGCGTTCTTCCGCCCGGACACCGGCAAGTCCGGCCGTTTTGACGGCGATACGTTCTTCGCCCGCAACTCGTTCGTGGGCCTGCAATCGAGCACGTGGGGCTCGATCAAGCTCGGCCGCCTGACGCCACCGTACTTTGTCTCGACGATCCTGTTCAACCCGTTCATCGATTCGTACACGTTCTCGCCGATGGTGTTCCACACGTACCTCGGCAACGGCCTGAGCGGCCCCGGCGGCATCTCGGGCCTGGTGGGCGATTCGGGCTGGAACAACTCGATCATGTACTCCACGCCGGACTTCAACGGCCTGACCGCCAACTTCATCTACGGCGCGGGTGAGCAAGCCGGCCATAGCGGCCAGAACAAGTGGGGCGGCAACTTCCTGTACTTCCATGGCAACTTCGCGGCCACGGCAGCCTTCCAGCAAGTGCGCTTCGACGGTGCGCCGGGTGACCTGAACGCGCTGGTGGCAGGCTTCTCGCGCCAGTCGGCGGCGCAACTGGGCGCCACGTACGACTTTGGCGTGGCCAAGGTCTACGGCCAGTACCAGTACATCAAGAACGCCATCAACTCGGGCGACGCGAAGAGCAACGGCGGCCAACTGGGCGTGTCGGTGCCTGTGGGCCCGGGCAGCATCCTGGCGTCGTACGCGTACACGAAGACCTCGGGTGCGGCTGACGTGAAGCGCAACACGTGGGCAGTCGGCTACGACTACTCGCTGTCCAAGCGCACCGATGTGTACGCCGCGTACATGCGCGACAAGGTGACGAACCTGAGCTCGGCCGACACCTTCGGCGTGGGCATCCGCGCAAAGTTCTAAGCAGTCGGCAGCAAAGAAAAACGGCGCCTGGATTTTCGCCAGGCGCCGTTTTCTTTTGGGCCGCCCACCGTCTGCGGCCCAAGGGTCGGATCAACCGATCAACGCGTGGCCGACACGTCTGCCACCGCCAGCGCCGTCATGTTGACGATGCGGCGCGATGTGGCCGACGGGTTCAGGATGTGCACCGGCTTGGCCGCGCCCAGCAGGATCGGGCCCACCGTCACGCCCTGCCCGCCCGTGATCTTGAGCAGGTTGAACGCGATGTTGGCGGCATCGAGCGACGGCATCACCAGCAGGTTCGCGCTGCCCGAGAAGGCGCTCTTCGGCAGGAAGTGGTGGCGGATGTCTTCCGACAACGCCGCGTCGCCCTGGATTTCGCCTTCCACCTGCAGATCCGGTGCTTCGGTCTTCAGCAGGTCATACGCAGCGCGCATGCGGCGGGCCGAGGCGTTTTTCGACGAGCCGAACATCGAGTGCGACAGCATCGCCACCTTCGGCTCCTGGCCGAAACGGCGCACTTCTTCTGCCGCCAGCTTGGTGATATCGGCCAGCTCTTCTGCGCTCGGCATCTCGTTGACGAACGTGTCGGTGATGAACAGCGTGTGCTTCTCCAGCATCAGGCCGTTCATGGCCGCGAACACCTTGGCGTTCGGGGCCAGGCCGATCACGTCGCGCACATGTTCCAGATGCGCGTCAAAGCGGCCGACCGTGCCGCACAGCAGCGCATCGGCATCACCCAGACGCACCAGCAGTGCACCGATCAGCGTGTTCGAACGGCGCAGCGCCGACTTCGCCATGTCCGGCGTCACGCCGTTGCGGCCCATCAGCTCGTGGTAAGCGGTGTGGTACTGGTGATAGCGGCGATCGTCTTCCGGGTCCACCAGCTCGAAGTGCACGCCCGGCTTCAGGCGCAGGCCGGCCTTCTGGATGCGCATTTCGATCACGTGCGGGCGGCCGACCAGGATCGGCTTGGCCAGGCCTTCATCGACCACCGTCTGCACCGCGCGCAGCACGCGCTCTTCTTCACCTTCGGCGTACACGACGCGCTTCGGGTTGGCCTTGGCAGCCGAGAACACCGGGCGCATGGTCAGGCCCGTGTGATACACGAAGTCGCTCAGTTGGGCGCGATACGCATCCAGATCCTTGATCGGGCGCGTGGCCACGCCGGACTCTTCCGCGGCCTTGGCGACGGCCGGCGCGATCTTCTCGATCAGGCGCGAATCGAACGGCTTCGGGATGATGTAATCCGGGCCGAAGGTCAGGTCCTGGCCGACGTAAGCCTGGGCCACGGCATCGTTCGTTTCGGCTTCGGCCAGTTCGGCGATGGCCTTCACGCACGCCAGCTTCATCGCCTCCGTGATCTTGGTGGCGCCGCAATCGAGCGCACCGCGGAAGATGTACGGGAAGCACAGCACGTTGTTGACCTGGTTCGGGTAGTCCGAACGGCCCGTGGCGATGATGCAGTCCGGCCGCGCGGCCTTGGCCACTTCCGGGCGGATTTCCGGCTCGGGGTTGGCCAGCGCCAGGATGATGGGCTTCGGACCCATGGTCTTGACCATGTCGGCGGTCAGCACGCCGGCGGCCGAGCAGCCCAGGAACACGTCTGCATCGCGCACGATGTCGGCCAGCGTACGGGCCGAGGTGTCCTGCGCGTAGCGCGCCTTGTTCGCCTCCATCTTGGCGTCGCGGCCGACATAGATCACGCCCTTGGAATCGACCACGTAGACGTTCTCACGCTTGACGCCCAGGCCCACCATCACGTCCAGGCAGGCAATGGCCGCGGCGCCCGCGCCCGACACGGCCACCTTCACGCTGCCGATGTCCTTGCCGACGACCTTCAAGCCGTTGAGCAGCGCTGCCGACGAGATGATCGCCGTGCCGTGCTGGTCATCGTGAAAAACGGGAATGTTCAGGCGGTCACGCAGCTTCTGCTCGATGTAGAAGCACTCGGGCGCCTTAATGTCTTCGAGGTTGATCCCGCCCAGCGTCGGCTCCAGCGAGGCAATGATGTCGACCAGCTTGTCCGGGTCGCGCTCGGCCAGTTCGATATCGAACACATCCACGCCGGCAAACTTCTTGAACAGGCAGCCCTTGCCTTCCATCACCGGCTTGCTGGCCAGCGGGCCGATGTCGCCCAGGCCCAGCACAGCGGTGCCGTTGGTGATCACGCCGACGAGGTTGCCGCGCGAGGTGTACTCCGCCGCCAGCGACGGGTCGTGCTCAATCGCGGTACACGGATACGCCACGCCCGGCGAATACGCCAGCGACAGGTCGCGCTGGTTGATCAGCGCCTTGGTCGGGCGCACTTCAATCTTGCCGCGCGTGGGGGCGCGATGGTATTCAAACGCCGCGCGGCGCAGTTCGGCCTCGGCGCCTTGGTCTTGGGAATCCGGCGAGGCGTCGTGAAGCTTGTCGTTCATAGCAATGAATCCTGATGGGGAGTTCCGCACATGAGGCGCACATGCGCTCAGGCAGAAACTCCCTGAGACGAAAAGGGGAAAAAGAGTGAAAACAGGGGGAAACCGGAAGCAAGGCCGCAGGCGTTGCGCCGAGCCGTCAGGAGGGTGTCGACGGCGTACGGGCTGCGCCGGCCAGGGATGGCGGTCGGCGCGAGATGGGATGAAGTCACAACGCTCAAGCGAGGGTACGGCTGGCGGCCCGCAAGTTAGGTCACACATTCTAACGTAGACCGCCGTCCAAACCCACCCGGGCGCGCTACTTAGGCGCCGGTTTCACCCGCGGATCAACCGGCAGCTCGACCGCGACGGGCTGGGCATTCGGCGCCGGAAAATTGGCAAACGCGCTACGGATCAGGTACGGCATCACGGCTGCCAAGGAGCCGTCTCCGCCCTGGGTCTGCGCGGTCACCTGATAAACGCGCTTGCCGGAGGCCGCCTCGTCGATCTCGACATGGTAGGCATAGAACGGCACCTGAACGGTCGAATCGACATACTGCGGACCCCACGGGCCCCAAGGCCCCCATGGACTACGCCATGGCCCCCACGGGCCGGGCCCCCAGTACGGGTCCGGATAGACCGGCTGGCGCACCTGCACCAGCCGTGTGGCGGTCGAATAGTCCAGCCGCACCAGGTAGCGCGCGCTCGCACGCGGCACGCTGGTGAAGCCGTGGGCCGCCAGCTGGTCGGCGGTCCAGGTCTCGTAAGTCTGATGCTCCAGGTCGTTCCGCTGGGCGGCAGTGCGCTCGAACGCATAGGTGCGCGGCGGGGTGTCGTTCCAGCCCAGCTGCCTGAATGCCGTGACCTGGCTGGTCACGGTGCTGGCACAGCCGGCAAGCAGGCTGCCCAGCAGCAAGGCTATGGCTATCGGCCAGATGCCCGATGCCTTCGTCCACTTCCACATAAAAATCCCCCTTCGCTCTTTCAGACAGATGGCCACGCACGGCCTGTAACTCAGAGTCGTACCAAGTGCGGAAGATTCCCGCCAAGGGCCTGAGTACAATGGCCTTTTGCGACCGCAGACAACGCAGATAAGGATGTTACCGATGTTGCGCACCGATACCGCCGTCACGATTTACCGCAAGGACTACACCGCGCCCGCTTTCCGCATTGACGAAGTGGCCCTGGAGATCGATCTCGTGCCCGAACGCACCCGTGTCGTCAACCGCATGCGCATGACGCGCACGGACGCCGGCAGGCCGCTCGTGCTGGTGGGTGAGGGGCTGGAACTGGCCGCCGCAACCGTCGACAGCAAAGCGCTTTCCGGCCTGCAAGCCTCGGGCGACACCCTCACCATCGACGCCGTGCCGGCCGATGTTGGCACCAGCTTCACGTTGGAACTCACCACCTACTGCAATCCCGCAGCCAATTCGTCGCTGATGGGCCTGTACGTTTCCAACGGCAACTTCTTCACGCAGT
>JAGWNU010000197.1 GCA_028871175.1 Burkholderiaceae bacterium
GCGCATTCTGCCGATCTACGAAGGCACCACCGCCATCCAGGCCAATGATCTGATCGGTCGCAAGACGGTGCGTGATGGTGGCGCGGTGGCACTGGGCATCTGCGCCGAGATCGCAAAGGTGGAAGCCGCGCTCGCCGCCAAGGGCGGTGCGCATTGCGAGGCGATGCGCACGCGTCTGGCCGCCGGCCGCGAGGCGATGGAATCGGTGGTGCGCTTTGTCGTGGAGCAGACCAAGGCGCAGCCGAACGCCGTGTTCGCGGGCAGCGTGCCTTATCTGCGCCTGTGCGGCATCGTGCTGTCGGGGTGGCAGATGGCGCGCGCGCTACTCGTGGCCATCGACCGTGAGGCCGAAGACCCGAACTTCTATGGCGCCAAGATCGCAACGGCCCGCGTGTTTGCCGATGTGCTGCTCACGCAGGCACCCGGCATTGCACAGTCGGTTCTGACCGGTGGCGAGACGATCGGGACCATGCCCGAAGTGCAATTCTGACCGACATCTGCCGGCATCAGAAAAGGGAGGCTTCGGCCTCCCTTTCTGTTTGGCGCGGCGTGAGAGATCAGGCCAACGCGGGTTGCGTCGCGGGTTGCCGTGCTCCACCAAGGTAGCGATAGACCGACAGATCATCCGAGCGGATGGCGGGCGACCGGCCCGATACCAGATCCGCCAGCAACCTGCCCGAGCCACACGCCATCGTCCAACCCAGCGTGCCGTGGCCGGTGTTGAGCCAGAGACCGCGCACGGGCGTCGGTCCGACAATCGGCGTGCCGTCCGGCGTCATCGGTCGCAGGCCGGTCCAGAACGAGGCGCGTGAGACATCGCCCCCGCCCGGAAAGAGATCGTTGACGACGAATTCCAGGGTCTTGCGCTTGGCCGGGTCCAGCCGCTTGTCGTAGCCGACGATCTGTGCCATGCCACCCACGCGAATGCGGTCATCGAAACGCGTGACGGCCACCTTGTACGTTTCGTCGAGCACGGTGGACACCGGGCTCTTGCTGGCGTCCGTCATGGGTACCGTGATCGAGAAGCCCTTGAGCGGATACACCGGCACGCCCACCAGATGCTTCAGGAAGGGGGTGCTGTAGCTGCCCAATGCCACGACCACAAGGTCGGCTTCGACCGGCTGGCCATCCACTAGCGCGCCGCGTACGGCGTCGTTCCTGATGATCAGGCTGTTGATATTGCTGTTGAAACGGAAGCGCACGCCCATCGCCTCAGCCATCGCCGCGAGGCGTGTGGTGAAGAGCTGGCAGTCGCCCGTTTCGTCGTTGGGCAGGCGCAGGCCGCCAGCCAGCTTGTGGCGGGTGGCGGCCAGGCCCGGTTCACTGCGCACGAGGTCATCGCGCGAAAGCAGTTCGTACGGCACGCCAGCGCGTTCGAGCACGGCGATATCTTTCGCGGCGCTGTCGAGTTGTTGCTGGGTGCGGAAGACTTGAAGCGTGCCTTGCTGGCGCCCTTCGTAGGCGATGCTGGTCTCGGCGCGCAGATCGCGGATGCAGTCGCGGCTGTATTCCGCCAGGCGAACCATCCGCTCCTTGTTCTGCGCATAGCTGGCCGCGTCGCAATTGCGCAGCATCTGCCACATCCACTTCAGTTGGAAGAGGGTGCCGTCAGGGCGAATGGACAGCGGCGCATGCTGTTGGAACATCCATTTGATGGCCTTGAGCGGCACGCCCGGCGCGGCCCACGGCGACGCATAGCCCGGCGAAATCTGCCCCGCATTGGCAAAGCTCGTATCCAGGGCCGGCCCGGCTTCGCGGTCGACCACGGTGACTTCATGGCCAGCGCGGGCCAGGTAATAGGCGCTGGTCACGCCGATAACGCCGCTGCCAAGAACAAGCACGCGCATGGTCATACTCCCCGGAGATGAAATCACGATAGATGTCGCTATCGTATTCGTACAACTCTAGTAATTGTTTCTGTATATTTGACAGAAACAGAAACTATTGCGATTTTGAGGTGTTTGATCATGCGAACCCAGCGCAAGCCCGTCCGCGCCCTTGATAAGCTCGATCGCCGCATCCTTGACCTCCTGCAAAAGGACGGGCGGCTGTCGATGAAGGAGCTGTCCGAGGCAGTCGGCTTGACCATCACGCCGTGCATCGAGCGTGTCAAACGCCTGGAGCGCGAAGGCTTCATCCTCGGTTACTACGCGCGGTTGAATCCCGCCATGCTAGGTGCTTCGCTGCTGGTGTTCGTCGAGATCAGCCTGGGCAGCAAGTCCGGCAACATGTTCGAGCAATTCCGTCGCGAGGTGCTGCGGATCCCCGAAGTGCTTGAGTGCCACCTCGTTTCGGGTGATTTCGATTACCTCATCAAGGCACGCATCCGCGAAATGAGCGAGTACCGCCGGCTGCTCGGCGACATCCTGTTGCAGTTGCCGGGCGCCGTGCAGTCCAAGAGCTACATCGTGATGGAAGAGATCAAGGAGACCCTCGCCATCGACGTGACGGAAGGAGGGCAGTGACGTGGGGATGCCCTTCAAATCGCCTGGATCCCGGGGCAGTCGTAGCCAACGCCAAGCACTGCGCAGCGCGGGCCGATGCGATACGATCGGAAAGCCCCGGATCCCGGTCCTCCCGTCCTCTCGTCCTACTGATCGCTGTGCCCGACATGTCCGATCGCCATGCCCTACGCAAGGGGCGCGGCGCCACTTCCAACCTGCCAGGCCGCTTTGAACGCGAGGAACGCGCGCGCGTTGACGACGGCTGGCAACCGCTGGTCGGCCAGACGGACCCGGAGGACATGCCACCGCGCGTTGACACCAGTGTCTGCGTGGAGCGTGCGCGTTCGATTCTCAGCCATAATCAGTCGCCCGACGTTCCGTTTAGCGTTTCTTTAAACCCGTATCGTGGGTGTGAGCACGGTTGCGTGTATTGCTTTGCCCGGCCGACACACGCTTACCTGGAACTGTCACCTGGTCTGGATTTCGAGACTAGGCTATTCGCCAAGACAAACGCTGCCCAGGTGCTACGCGAGACGCTGGCCAAGCCAGGCTATCGCTGCGAAGCGATCGCGCTGGGCGTGAACACGGACGCCTATCAGCCCATCGAGCGCGACCTGCGGATTACGCGTGAGGTGTTGCAGGTGCTTCACGATTGCGACCATCCGGTGGGACTGATCACCAAGTCATCCTTGATTGAGCGCGATATCGATCTGCTCGCGCCGATGGCGGCGAAGCATCTCGCCGTCGCGGCCGTCACGATCACCACGCTCGACGCCGATCTCGCGCGCAAGCTGGAGCCGCGTGCCGCCGCACCCTCGCGCCGCCTGCGCACGATCCGCACGCTGGCCGAAGCGGGCATTCCGGTTGGCGTGAGCGTCGCGCCGATGATCCCCTTCATCACCGATGGTCACATGGAGCAGATACTGGAGGCTTCGCGGGAGGCAGGCGCTACCTATGCCAGTTACATCGTGTTGCGCTTACCGAACGAGCTGAACATCGTGTTCCAGGATTGGCTGATGGCGCATTTTCCCGACCGCGCGCAACGCGTGATGAACCGCGTGCGCGACCTGCACGGCGGTCAGGACTACAAGGCTGATTTTGCAACGCGCATGCATGGCACGGGCATTTGGGCCGACCTGCTGCGCCAACGTTTCTACAAGGCGGCCGACAGGCTGGGCTTCCATTTCCAGCGTTACAACGATCTGGTCCTCGACACGTCGCAGTTCAAGCCGCCCGCGCGGTCCGTCAAACCGGGGATGCCGGTCGACGAGCGCCAGGGCAGCTTGTTTTGACTACTGCGACAGTTCTTTCGCAGCCTGTACCTGTGTTTCGAAGTATGTCTGGAAAGTGATGGCGAGCCCGGCCATCAGTAGAGCGGTGCCGATCATGAGCGTCAGGATGCTCAACAGCACAACGGGCCACCCGGAGCGGGTAGGCGTGCCGTCGGCGTTGAATTGGGCATCCCATTTTTCATCGGCGCGCAGCCCATAGACGAGGGCAGACAGATAGCCCGCCAGCACGGAGGTCCCGCCGACAATCGCGCAGATCCAACCCGGCGTGCTGGCACGCTGCGTCGTCCATAGCAGCGTCACGCCGACCGCTCCGAGGACCATGGCGATCACTTGTGTCCACGCCCAGAAGTCTCGCCGGCCCTTGAGGTAAAAGCGATGCGCTCCCACGCTGCCGAGCAGGAAGGCGAGCAGCACGGTAAGCAGCTTGGATTTTCTCTGAAGAGCAGTTGTCGGCATGGCGGGCGCAGAAGAAACGGCAGGGCAACATCGCGCCGCGCATTCTACGCCCAACCTGAATCCCGGCGCATTCGCGACCGTCACCAGGAACGGATTCAATCTGTCTCGGCAGGGTGCGGTGCGGGCCGTCCATCCGGCGTGACGTGCGCAACACTGCGATGCAGTGCTGGCGGAAGAGGCCCGGTCACTCAACCCAGACGGGCCGCAGAGAGGGCACGCTCATCGACGCGGTGAAATCTTGCAGCAGCCTGGGGCGCTATGAGGCAAAAATGTGGTGGCCCGGTCGCCTTAGCCCCGGCGTGAGCCGCGCCAATTGCCGCCCTGGTCGCCGGTGCCGCGCTCCTGCCGGAAGCGTTCCTGTTGCTGCTGCCAGTCTCCGCGGCCACCACCCTCATGGGGTTGCACGCGGCCGTTGAGCCGGTCGTCGGCGCGGGCCCGCGCCTCCATGCGCTCCATTTGCTCACGGATGCGCGCTGCCTGTGCACCGCGGGCATCAACGAAGAAAATCTGCGTGACCATCGATCGTCCGTATGGCGCAGCCGCGGAGGCTTCGGTCCAGGCGGGCATCGTCGGTTCTGGAAAAGCGGCGGCAGCCTGACGCGCCGATGCGTTGGCAGCCAAAGCGCCCGCGGAGGCGACGATCAGAACACCCGCCGCCAAGGGGCGAAGCAATGCGCGGATCTGCATGGCTATCTCCTGTCGGACAAGGGTTCGAAAGTGCCACGCACCCCATGCATGTCTCGTACCGGAGAGAGCCGGAGGCGCGTGTTCATGGCTACCAATGTAAGGCTTCACTCATGCCGCATCCACTGTCCGAACGTTACCCATGTAACGAGATGTTTCCCTCGTGCATGGCTCGGACGCCGGACGATGGGTGTCATTTTCCCGTGTAGCGGATGCGATACACAGCGCCTGCGTAATCGTCGGTCACGAGCAGGCTGCCGTCGGGTGCGACCAGCACATCGGTGGGGCGCCCCCAGGCGCGTTCGCCTTGCAGCCAGCCCTGCACGAAGGGCTCCTGCTTGATGACGTTGCCCGCCTGGTCAAGCGCGACACGCACGATCCGGTAGCCCACCTTCGACGAGCGGTTCCACGAGCCGTGCTCGGCGATGAAGATGTTGTTGCGGTAGTCCGCCGGAAAGCGGTTGCCCGTATAGAAGCGCATGCCCAACGCAGCCACGTGAGCGCCAAGTTTGGCTACGGGCGGGACATAGTTGCTGCAAGGGTGTCCTGCGCCGAATTCGGGGTCGGAGACGTTGCCGGCGTGACAGAACGGATAGCCAAAGTGTGGATTGGGAGCGGTGACGCGGTTCAGTTCGTCGTCGGGTACGTCGTCGCCCATGAGGTCACGTCCGTTGTCGGTGAACCACAGCGCGTGTGTGACGGGATGCCAATCGAAGCCAACCGTGTTGCGGATGCCGCGCGCAACCAGCTCCTGGCCGCTGCCGTCGGCGTTCATCCGGAGGATGTTGGCGTACCGGTTTTCGTCGGGGCGGCAGATGTTGCATGGCGCGCCGATCGGCACATACAGCTTGCCGTCGGGGCCAAAGGCAATGAATCTCGCGCCGTGGTGGGTCTCGGCGGGCAGCTTGTCGGTCACGACGACGGGCTGGGGTGGGTTGTCCAGGCGTTTGTCGATGTCATCGAGCCTCACTACGCGTGACACGGCCGACACATAGAGGCTGCCGCCGTGCCACGCCACGCCGACCGGCAACAGCAACCCTGAAGCCACCACGCGCACGCGCGCGCCAGCCGTCTGTAGCGGCAGCGCGTACACGTTGCCCGCCTTGCTTCCCACATACAGGATGCCGGCCGGAGAGAGCGCCATCTCCCGCGCGGCAGGCGTCTCGGCGGTCAGTACGTCGACGTGGAAGCCGGGCGGCACGCGCAGGGTCTCGATCGGCAATGTTGCCTGCGCGGGCGACGCGGTGACCAGCCACGCCAGGCACATCAGGGCGGCTCCAGCGTGCTGCCCGCACCACGCCTGCATGCCGCAGTGCTGTCGCACTGAGTCTAAGTGTTTGTTTGGTCTGGAAAATTGGGCTATACTTTCGCGTTTCTCTGTACGCATACCCAGTTTTTCAAGGAAAAGATCCATGGTCGTGATCCGTCTGGCCCGCGGTGGCTCCAAGAAGCGCCCGTTCTTCAATATCGTTGCGACCGACTCGCGTAACCGCCGTGACGGCCGTTTCATCGAGCGCGTCGGTTTCTACAATCCTCTCGCCACTGACGGCGAAGAAGGTCTGCGCATTGCCCAAGACCGCCTGACCTACTGGCAAGGCGTGGGCGCGCAACTGTCGCCGACGGTTGCTCGTCTGGTGAAGGAAGGCGCGAAGAAAGTCGCTGCCTAAGTTTTAGCATGCGTCGATCGACGGTGCCGTCCGCGCACATCCTGCCGTGACGCGCCCAACATCGACGCGCCCCGGCCCCGCTGCCAAAGCTGTAGAGGCTGCCTCACAAAAGGTGACGGAGCGCTTGCAGGCCATGCGGCCGGGCTCGCGCGCCAATCCGTCACTGCCCGATGATCTGGTCGAGGTCGGTTTTGTGGGCGGCGCCTA
>JAGWNU010000198.1 GCA_028871175.1 Burkholderiaceae bacterium
CGAGGTCTTGCGGCTCTCCAGCTTGGACAGATCCAGCAGCGAGCGGAACAGCAGGTCGATGGTGGCTGCGCCCGAGGCAAGCTGCTCCACCAGGGGTGCCAGCGATTCGGACTGGTTGCGCGCTCGCAGCGCCTCCACCAGCAGCACCAGCGCGTGCACCGGCTGGCGCAGGTCATGACTGGCCGCAGCCAGAAAGCGCGATTTTTCCTCCGACGCCGACAGCGCCCGCTGCTTTTCGTCCTGATACCGGCGCGCGAGCTGGCGGCTTTCATTCTCCAACTGGATTTCACGCACCAGCGTGTTGTGGATGTTCACGGCATACCGTATCAAGAGGGCCGCGAAGAACAACAACACGCCACGCAGGTACAGCCCGTGCCCGGGGAAGGCCTGTTCGGCCAGCACGAAGTGGGGCACCAGGATGCCCGCCCCCAGAATCAGCAAGCTCGACGGCACCGGCGCCTGCGACAACACCGCTGCTGCCGCCACGCCCATGATGACGATCATCAACAAGCTGCTGAACTCGAGCGACGGCGACATGAAGTACAGCCCGGCCGAACAACCCCACGCCACCCCACCCACCGCCGACATGACATGCATGCCCGTCCACCACTTGCGGGTGTGCACGGCCAGCGTCATGCGGGTCAAGTCATAGCGATAGCCGAAATAGAAACGCAGGCCCGAAGCCGTCAGGCACAGCATGATCAACGACCAGCCCAGCAGCTCCGGCCGGTTTGGCGCACTCCAGAACGCGGCGACCGTCAGGGCGGGAAGCACGATCGAGGCAGCGATCCCCATGGGCGCACCGCGGTGGACGGCGGCAAGGAGCTTGGCGCGAGCGTCGAGCTCAAGGGGCGTGCGGGTGGCCAGCCCGAACTTGGCAAAGAAAAGGCGCAACGAGGCGTTCAAGGGCGTGCGAGGAAGAAAGCGGATGACGGATTGTGCCGTAAGCACGCCCCCAGCGGGCACACCGTCGGACGATTGTGCAACACCCGGACCATCCCGCCCCCCGGCGCCGGAGATGGGGCAATCCCTTATATAATGTGCGTTTTGCTGGTTTTGGGGGGGGAGCACCTTGCCAATCCGGCACGAAAAGGCATTTCTCTTTTCCTCGACAACCGACATCTCTCGTGAAAGTCTTTCGCGGCCTGCCCAATGCCGATAGCCGCACGCCCTGTGCGCTGACCATCGGCAACTTCGACGGCGTGCACCGCGGCCACCAGTCTTTGCTGGCCCGCGCACGCGCGGCGGCCGACGCACGCGGGCTGCCGCTCACGGTGATGACCTTCGAGCCGCATCCGCGCGAATTCTTCATGCCGGACCGCGCGCCCACCCGCATTGCACTGCTGCGCGACAAGCTGGAAAGCCTGCGCCGCCAGGGCGTCGACCGCGTGGTCGTGGAGCATTTCAACGCGCATTTCGCCGGGCAGACGCCGGACGAGTTCGTGCGCAATGTTCTGGTCGATGGCCTGCACACGCGCTGGCTGCTGGTGGGCGATGATTTCCGCTTCGGCGCCAAGCGCGCTGGCGATTTCGCTTATCTGCAGGCCGCCGGAGCCCAGTTCGGCTTCGAAGTCGAGCAGATGGGTTCGGTGTCGGAGTCCGGCGTGCGCATCTCCAGTTCGGCGGTGCGAGAGGCACTGGGTGCCGGTGACCTCGAACACGCCCGCCGGCTGCTTGGACACGGCTACGCCATCAGCGGCCACGTCGTGCACGGGCAGAAGCTTGGCCGCTCGCTGGGCTTCCCGACGCTGAATTTGCGCATCTCGCATCGCAAGCCGGCAGTGGCCGGCATCTTTGTCGTGCAGGTGCACGGGCTGGCCGAAAAACCGCTGCCTGCCGTTGCGAGCATCGGTGTACGCCCAACGGTGGATGACTCCGGCCGCGTGCTGCTGGAAGTGCACATCTTCGATTACCACGCGAGCGTCTACGGCAAGCTGGTGCGTGTGGAATTCATGAAGAAGCTGCGCGACGAGGCTCGTTACGATTCGCTCGATGCCCTCAAGGACGCCATCGCGCAGGACTGCGTTCATGCACGGCAGTTCTTCGGCCTGCCCATTCCGCCAGCCGGCGAGTCGCCAACGCTTCGGCGCGACTTCGCCACCTCCGCCACCGACCGAATTCAGTAGGCGGCCGACCCGTTCGCCGCCCAGAAGCCACACGCTGCGCACGCGCGCCCTGCACTGTCAGCCGCGCCTGCACCGATCCGATTTGCCCGAATCTGCCCCACATCACACCATGTCCGATTCCAAGAAGCCCACGCCGGAGAAGAGCAAGTACCCGGTCAACCTGCTGGACACCCCGTTCCCCATGCGCGGCGACCTGCCCAAGCGCGAACCGCTGTGGGTCAAGCAATGGCAGGACAAGCAGCTCTACAAGAAGATCCGCGCCGCACGCAAGGGCGCGAAGAAGTTCATCCTCCACGACGGCCCGCCGTATGCCAACGGCGATCTTCACATCGGCCACGCGGTCAACAAGATCCTCAAGGACATGGTGATCAAGGCGCGCGGCCTGACTGGCCTGGACGCCGTCTACGTGCCGGGCTGGGATTGCCACGGCATGCCGATCGAGATCCAGATCGAGAAGCAGTTCGGCAAGGGCCTGCCCGTCCAGGAAGTGCAAGAAAAGGCGCGTGCGTACGCCACGGGCCAGATCGCACGCCAGAAGGCGGATTTCGAGCGCCTGGGGGTGCTGGGCGACTGGGCCGATCCGTACCTCACCATGAACTTCCGCAATGAAGCGGATGAGGTGCGTGCGCTCGGCAAGATCCTGGAGAAGGGCTACGTCTTCCGCGGCCTGAAACCGGTCAACTGGTGCTTCGACTGCGGCTCGGCGCTGGCCGAAGCGGAAGTCGAATACGCGGATCGCACCGACCTGTCGATCGACGTCGGCTTCCCGTTTGCCGATATCGACGCACTGGCGAGCGCCTTCCACGTGGGCGTCGACGTGCTCAAGGCCAAGCCAGGCTGGATCGTGATCTGGACCACCACGCCGTGGACGATCCCCTCCAACCAGGCGCTGAACCTGCACCCGGAAATCGAATACGCGCTGGTCGACACGCCGCGCGGCCTGCTGATCGTCGCCAAGGAGCGCGTCGAGGCCTGCCTGCAAAGCTGGAAGCTCGAAGGCACGGTGCTGGCCACGTGCGAAGGCGCGGCGCTCTCGGGCGTGCGCTTCCACCATCCGCTCGCCAAGATGGACGCGGGCTACGATCGCACCTCGCCCGTCTACCTGGGCGACTACGTGACCATCGACACTGGCACCGGCATCGTCCACTCCGCGCCGGCGTATGGCGTGGAAGACTTCCAGTCCTGCAAATCGCACGGCATGCCGGACTCGGAAATCATCAACCCGGTGATGGGCAACGGCGTATACGCATCGACGCTGCCGCTGTTCGGCGGCCAGATGATCTGGGACGCCAACCCGAAGATCGTCGAGGTGCTGCGTGACTCGGGCAACCTGTTCGACGCCCACAAGCACCCGCACAGCTACATGCACTGCTGGCGCCACAAGACGCCGATCATCTATCGCGCCACCTCGCAGTGGTTCGCGGGGATGGACGTGCAGCCCAACGACGGCAACGCCACGCTGCGCGAAACGGCACTCGCCGGCATCGACGCCACCGCGTTCTACCCGTCGTGGGGCAAGCAGCGCCTGCACAACATGATCGCCAACCGCCCGGACTGGACGCTGTCGCGCCAGCGCCAATGGGGCGTGCCGATGGCCTTCTTCGTGCACAAGGAAACCGGCGCGCTGCACCCGCGCACGCCTGAGCTGCTGGAGCAGGTCGCCCAGCGCATCGAAAAGAGCGGCATCGAAGCCTGGCAGACGCTGGACCCGCGCGAACTGCTCGGCGATGAGGCCGACATGTATGAGAAGAACCGCGACACGCTCGACGTGTGGTTCGACTCGGGCACGACGCACTGGCACGTCATCCGCGGCTCGCACGCGGCGGATCTGTACGACGCTTCGGCCGACCTGCCGGACGGCCGCCTGGCTGATCTGTATCTGGAAGGCTCTGACCAGCACCGCGGTTGGTTCCACTCGTCGCTGCTGACGGCTTCGATGCTGTACGGCAAGCCGCCGTACAAGGGCCTGCTGACGCACGGCTTCACGGTGGACGGCGAAGGCCGCAAGATGTCCAAGTCGATCGGTAACACGATCGCGCCGCAGGAAATCGCCAACAAGATGGGCGCCGAGATCATCCGCCTGTGGGTGGCCTCGACCGATTACTCGGGCGAACTGGCCATCTCGGATGAGATCCTGAAGCGCGTGGTGGAAGGCTATCGCCGCATCCGCAACACGCTGCGCTTCCTGCTCGCCAACCTGACGGATTACGACCACGCCAAGCACGCGCTGCCGACCGAGCAATGGCTCGAAATCGACCGCTATGCCGTGGCGATGACGGATGCGCTGCAGAAGGAAGTCCTGTCGCACTACGACGTGTACGAATTCCACCCGGTAGTCGCCAAGCTGCAGACGTTCTGCTCGGAAGACCTGGGCGGCTTCTACCTCGACGTGCTGAAGGACCGCCTGTACACGACGGCGCCCGATTCCGTGGCGCGCCGCTCGGCGCAGAACGCGCTGTATCACATCACCCAGGCCATGCTGCACTGGATGGCGCCGTTCCTGTCGTTCACGGCAGAAGAAGCGTGGCAAGTGTTTGCGCACGGCACGGAGCACACCGACACCATCTTCACCAGCACGTACTACAACGCTCCGGTACCGCAAGGCGCCAGCGCGCTGCTCGAGAAGTGGGCCGCCATCCGCAACGTGCGCGGCGAAGTGACCAGGCAACTGGAGGCGCTGCGCATCGACGGCAAGATCGGCTCGTCGCTGCAGGCGGAGGTGACGGTGTCGGCGGGTGAATCGGTGCATGACGCACTGGCCAGCCTCGGCGACGACCTGCGTTTTGTGCTGATCACGTCCGCAGCCAAGCTGGAGCGCGCGCCGGAAGGCGGCGATCTGCTCATCACCGTGGTGCCGTCCACGCACGCCAAGTGCGAGCGCTGCTGGCATTACCGTGCCGACGTCGGCCACGACGCGGCCCACCCGACCCTCTGCAAGCGCTGCACCGACAACCTGTTCGGCGCCGGCGAACAACGGAGCGCTGCCTGATGGCCACTCGCAACAACGGCAAGAGCAAGTCGATCGGATTGAAGAAGAACGGCGGCGGTCATGGCGTGGGCCCGTGGCTCGGCCTGGCCGTCATCTGGATCCTGCTGGACCAGTTGACCAAGATCGCTATCCTCAAGACCTTCACCTACGGCGAGTCGCGCCCGATCACCGGGTTCTTCAACCTGGTGCTCGCCTATAACAAGGGGGCGGCGTTTTCGTTCCTGGCGGCGGCGGGGGGCTGGCAGCGGTGGTTCTTCACGGGCCTGGGCGTAGCAGCTGCGCTGTTCATCGTGTGGCTGCTCAAACGGCACAGCGGGCAGAAGCTGTTCTGCTTTGCGCTGGCGCTCATTCTGGGCGGCGCGCTTGGCAACGTGATCGACCGCGTCATCTACGGTCACGTGGTGGACTTCCTCGACTTCTACCTGCACAACTACCACTGGCCTGCCTTCAACGTGGCGGACTGCGGCATCACCATCGGCGCGGTGCTGCTGATCGTCGACGAACTGCGGCGCGTGCGGCGGTGACGCTGCAGTGCCAGAACTCCGGCAGTGGAATGGTGAAGCAGTGCTGTGCCTTGACGAGGCCGGCCCGCCCATCGCCACAGAGCAGGACGCGCTGGACCATCTGATCGGCGAGGCGCTAGGGCATGGGGCAACGATGGTTGCGGTGCCCGTCAGCCGCCTTGATGCCGCGTTCTTCGCGCGGCGCACCGGCCTGGCCGGCCGCATCGCGCAGAAGATCACGAGCTACCGATTGAAACTCGCCGTGGTAGGTGACATCTCGGCCTACCTGCACGCCAGCAGCGCGCTGCGCGACTGGGTGCGGGACTCCAACAAGCGCGACACGACCCGCTTTGTGCCGTCGCTGAACGACCTGGCCGCCGAGGCGCGGCCCATGCCTGCTGAATGAGGCTCAGGCCCAGTAGCGCACGGCATACCACGCCCGTTTGACGTACTCGGCAAGAATCGACCCGGCTTCATAGATCGGCACCGACTTGGCCAGCGTGTCTCCCGGGAATACGCCGTGCGCACCCCAAGTGACTTCCGGCCACACCTTGCGGAACACCGCCAGTGCCCGGCCGGTGTGATACCAGCTCGTGACCAGGATTGCGCTGTTGACGTGCTGGACCGCCAGCGTCTCGCGCGTCATCCGCGCATTTTCCATCGTGCTGCCGGACACACATTCGTGGCCGATGCGCTCTGCCGGCACACCGGCCATCACAAGGCGGCGCTCAATGAGCAGGCAATCGCCCTGCCCGCTGACGAACACGCGAGGCGCTACGCCTGCGTGGTACAGCTCGGCGGCGCCGATCACGCGCTGGCCCGACTCACCGCCCAGCACAACAATCACGTCTGCGTGCGCGAGCTTCGGCTCGTCGCGCAGCCATGCCTTGGCCCCGCACACGAGCACAGCACCGACCACCGCCGCCGCGATGGCGCAACCGCCCATCCAGGCGAGGATATTGCGGGCTGCCGAACGATCGAAAACCATATCGGGAATACGCTTTTGAGGAAAAACCCGGGCGCCGGACGCGCCGCGGGGCAAGCCGGTATCATCGCCACTGTTTAGCAGGACGCCCGGGCACCGGGTTTTATCCTGCCGCGCAT
>JAGWNU010000199.1 GCA_028871175.1 Burkholderiaceae bacterium
CGATCTTGGGCACGCGGTTCTGCACGTCCTGGTAGCCGGTGCCGTAATAGGCGCCGGAGGTCGTTTCCACCAGCTTGACCTGCTTGGCGGAATCCTTGTACTCGTCGATGTTGGCAGCCAGCTCGAGCATCATGTTGGCCAGCTCGCGCACGGAGTAGTTGTTCGACGGGTTGCCGATGTTGTAGATCTTGCCCGAGGCCACGCCATCCTTGTTGGCGATGATGCGCACCAGCGCGTCGATGCCGTCATCGATATACGTGAAGGCGCGCTTCTGGCTGCCGCCGTCGACGAGCTTGATGTTCTCGCCGCGCACGATGTGGCCGAGGAACTGCGTCACGACGCGCGACGAACCTTCCTTCGGCGTGTAGATCGTGTCGAGGCCCGGGCCGATCCAGTTGAACGGACGGAACAGCGTGAAGTTCAGGCCTTCCATGCCGTAGCCCCAGATCACGCGGTCCATGAGCTGCTTCGAGCACGCGTAGATCCAGCGCGGCTTGTTGATCGGGCCATAGACCAGCGGCGAGGCTTCCGGGTCGAACTCCGAATCACCGCACATGCCGTAGACCTCGGAGGTCGACGGGAAGACCAGGTGCTTGCCATACTTGGCAGCCGAGCGAACGATCGGCAGGTTGGCTTCAAAGTCCAGCTCGAACACGCGCAGCGGGTCTTTGACGTAGGTCGACGGCGTGGCGATGGCCACCAGCGGCAGGATCACGTCGCACTTCTTCACGTGATACTCGACCCACTCCTTGTTGATGGTGATGTCACCCTCGAAGAAGTGCATGCGCGGGTGGTTGACCAGGTCGCCCAGACGCTCGGTCTGCATGTCCATGCCATAGACCTCCCAATCGGTGGTCTCCAGGATGCGCTTGGACAGGTGGTGGCCGATGAAGCCGTTGACGCCGAGGATCAGTACTTTTTTCATGAAGGCAAACTCAAGATCAGGAGAGGGCGAGCTGGCTGGCGAGCTGCTGCGCGGTCACGACAGATGTTCCGCTGGCAGCTTGGGGCTCGACGCGCCAGAGCTCGTGAATGGCGATGGCTCCCCCATCGCCGCACACGCCGAACATCGCATTATCCACGACGTGCAAGCCCGGCGGCAAATTCGTAAAGGTTTGTCGCGCCAGACGTGCGCGCGCGACAACGTAGCGTTCGCTGCCCGCATCCGTAAAGGCACCGGGGTATGGGGGCGCCACTGCACGGATCAGGTTATAGACCTGCTGGGCCGGTTTGGACCAGTCGATGCGGCCGTCTTCGGGTTTGCGTCCGCCGAAATAGCTACCGTTGGCCAGCACGTTCGGGTGCTGCGGAATGTGCCCGGCAATCATCGCGGGAAGCGCACGCCACAGGGTTTGCTCTGCCGCAACAGTGGCCTTTTCGAACACTTCGTGCGAGGTGTCGTCCGGCAGGATCGGCACGATAGTCTGGTCGACGATGTAACCGGCATCCGGCTTTTCGACCATTTCGTGCAGGGTGGCGCCGGTTTCAGTCTCGCCGTGCAGCACCGCCCAGTTGATGGGCACGCGGCCGCGGTACTTGGGGAGCAGTGAGCCGTGCATGTTGAACGCGCCGAATTTGGCGAGGCTCAACAGGCGCATCGGGATCATGTGGCGGTAATAGAAGGAAAAGATAAAGTCCGGAGCGATGGCGGCGATCCGGGCGTGCAGATCTTCGCCGTTTGCGTTGTCCGGGGTGATGTACGGGATGCCCAGCTCCTGCGCGGTGGCGCGCACGCTGCCGAACCAGATGTTCTCGGCGGCGTTGTCCTCGTGCGTGACAACGAGTTCAACCTGAATGCCACGCGCTGCCAGCACGCGCAGGCAGCGTACGCCGACGTTGTGATACGCGAAAACGACGGCGCGCCGCTTGAGCTGCGAACTCATGCAACACCCCGCTGCGAGCCAGTCTTCATATCGGCGGCGCCAGCTTCATGCAGGTGGGGCGTTTCTTCCAGCACACCCTGCACCAGATAGCGCGGGCGCTCGCGCACCTGTTGATAGATGCGGCCGATGTATTCGCCCAGCAGGCCAATGCCAAACAACAGCACGCCCATCAGGAAGAACGTGATGGCGAACAGCGTGAACACGCCCTGGACTTCCGCGCCCAGGATGAAGCGCCGCACCACCAGCAGGATGAACAAAACCGCCGACGCCAGCGACAGCAGCATCCCGATCGCCGAGAACCATTGCAGCGGCACGACCGAGAAGCCCGTCACCAGGTCGAAGTTCAAGCGCACGAGCTTGTACAGCGAGTACTTCGACTCGCCGGCGAAGCGCTCTTCGTGGTCGACTTCGATTTCGGTCGGGTTCTTGCTGAACGTGTAGGCCAGTGCCGGGATGAAGGTGTTGACTTCGCGGCAGCGGTTGATGGTGTCGACGATGGTCCGGCTGTAGGCGCGCAGCATGCAGCCTTGGTCGGTCATCTTGATGTGCGTGATGCGTTCGCGCAGCGAATTCATGGCACGCGACGCGGTGCGGCGGAACCAGCTGTCCTGGCGCACGCGCCGGATGGTGCCGACGTAGTCGTAGCCTTCGTCAAGCTTTTCGACCAGGCGGCCGATTTCTTCCGGCGGGTTCTGCAGGTCGGCATCGAGCGTAACGACGCGTTCGCCGCGCGCATGTTCGAAGCCGGCCAGGATGGCCATGTGCTGGCCGTAGTTGCCGTTGAACAGGACGACGCGCGTGCTGTCGGGGCGCGCCCGGAACTGCTCGGCGAGCATCGCGGCGGAGCGGTCCCTGCTACCGTCGTTGACGAACACGACCTCATACGAGATGCCGAGCGCATCCAACGCGGGATACAGTCGCGCAAACAGCGCGGCGAGCCCGTCTTCTTCGTTGTAGACAGGAATGACAACCGAGAGAGCAGGTGTCTTCATTGTTGGTATTGGGCACAAAGTTGGCGGACCGCGCTGACCACGCGATCCACGTCGGAATCTTCCATCGCCGCGAACATCGGCAGCGTGACGATGGCGCGGCCGATACGCTCGGCAACCGGGAACATGCCCGGCTTCCAGCCAAGTTCGCGATACAGCTTGAACAGGTGGATGGGCGGGTAGTGCACGCCGGCGCCGATGCCCAGGGCCTTCAGGCCGGCCATGAAGCCGGCGCGATCGACCTTGAGACGATCCAGCGGCAGCACGATCTGGAACATGTGCCAGTTGGTGTGTGCAAAGTCTTCCACCGGCAATTCGATGCCGAACGATTCAATATCGGCCGCGCGCATGGCCGCAAAGTAGCGGCGGGCCAGCGCAGCGCGGCGGGCGGTGATCGTTTCCAGTTGCGCAAACTGGCCCAGGCCGATGGCGGCGTTTACGTCCGTCAGGTTGAACTTGCCGCCGACCAGATCGACTTCCATGCCGTCGAAGCCGGTGCGCACGACGCCTTGCAGGCGATATTTCTCGGCCAGCACTGCTTCTTCGGGCGTGTTCAGGACCAGCGCGCCACCCTCGATGGTCGTGATGTTCTTGTTGGCCTGGAAGCTGAAGCTCACGAGGTCGCCGATCTGTCCGATGCGCTTGTCGCCCCAGCGCGAGCCGATGGCCTGGGCGGCATCTTCGATCACGCGCAGCTTGTGCCGGCGGGCGATGTCATACAGGCGGTCCATGTCGACGGGCAGCCCCGACAGATAGACCGGCATGATGGCGCGCGTGCGCGGCGTGATGGCCGCTTCGACCTTGCCCAGGTCGATGTTGCGCGTGACGGGGTCGATATCCACGAAGACGGGTTTGGCGCCGACCGTCAGTACCACGTTGGACGTCGCCACCCACGAGATCGGCGTCGTGATGACCTCGTCGCCCGGACCGATCCCGGCAACGCGCAGCGCGACCTCCATGGTGGCCGTGCCGTTGGCGAACGTTCGTACGATGCGGCCGCCGAAGTACTCTGACAGCGCCGCCTCGAATGCGGCGACCTTGGGGCCCGAGGTAATCCAGCCGGATCGCAGGACGTCGGCTACGGCAGCGATGGTCGCCTCGTCGATCGTCGGGCGTACGAAAGGCAGGAACGGTTGTTCGGCAGTGGCGTTGGTTTGCGTCATGGCAGCAGAATGGTTGGACGCGCCGCTCACGAGCGAGCCAGCACGAATACGCCGACGAGGATGATGGCGATGCCGATGAGGCGCTGCAGCGACAGCACTTCGCCAAACAGATACCACGCCAGGAAGGCATTGACCACGTAGCCCAGTGACAGCATCGGATACGCAATGGTCACATCCACGCGCGACAGGCCGAGGATCCACACCACCACGGAAATCACGTAGCAAGAGAGCCCGCCGATGATGGGCCACTGGGTTGCAAGCTTGATGCCGATCGGCACGATGTTGTCGGCCGAAAACGCAAAGCGGCCGATGTTGTTGACGCCCGCCTTGAGCAGCAGTTGAGCGCAGGCATTGAGCATGACGCCCGTCAGGATCAGCCCGAATGTGACCAGATTCATGTGTTGTTTTGATGTTTTATGACAGCAGCGGCTTCCCCGGCGACCGCGCTGCAGGGGCGCATGTTACGACAAATCCGCTCGTGCGCCCGATTCGACGACCCATAGCGGTGGAACCTAGTTGCGCCGGACGATCACGCGACGTGTGTCCCGCGCAATCACGATCATCGGGACATTCTCGGCGGCCAGCCGGTCATAGGTGCCCGGACCCATGATCGCCACCGCTTGCCCGCCGTCCCGCCAGCGGGCGACGAACTCGGTGGTGGTCGGGATCCACTTGTCCGGCTCTTGCTGCGCGCCGAACGCCAGTTCGTCCGGCTCCTGCACCATCGTGGTTGGCGTGCCGAGATAGAACGGCATTGTATGGTCCAGACGCTCCACCGCATAGAAAGGCACGCCCCGCTTGAGCCAGGGTTTGACGGCGGCAACGAGATCGATACCAGACATGGACCGGCCAAATGCTTCATGACCGAGCGTCGCCGCCGTGAACGTCAGAAACCACGCGCAGGCGAACGCGGTGACGCTTTCGAAGCGCCGCTCTGCCACGCGAAGCGCGAGCCACGTCAACCCCGCGCCCGCCACAAAAGCCACCGCGAGGAAGCCGGCAAAGCGCGAAAACACCGCGTTGGGATACATGTCAGAGGACAGGGTTGCCACATACCCGCAGGCAGCCAGGCCAACCAGGCTCAAGCCAAGAAACGCCCTGAGCTGCCATCGCCAGGCCTGCGCGCTCGTGGTGTCGATGACGAGGGCCGCAAGAATCGCCAGTGCGGGGACGATCGGGAAAATATAGCCCGGCAGCTTGGAGTCGGAGATGCTGAAGAACGCAAAAATCAGGATGGCCCACAACCCGAGCACGAGCGTCGGCCGGAAGCCGTTGCTGGCGGCTTTGTCTCTCTCAAAAGTCAGCCGCGCCGCGCCGGGCAACTGTGTAAGCCAAGGCAGGAAACCCGCCAGCAGCAGCGGGACGAAATACCAAAGCGGGGCATCGCGGTTGTGGACGGTCGAGGTGAACCGCTGGAAATGCTCATGGACGAAGAAGAACCAAGCAAATTCCGGATTGCGCGCCGAAATCAGTACAAACCACGGCGCCGCCACGGCGAGGAAGATGAGCAACCCTGACACGAGGTGCAGGCGTTTCCACAGCGCCCAATCGCGCGCGAAGAGGGTATAGACCACCAGCACGAAGCCGGGCAGTACCACGCCGATCAGGCCCTTGCTCAACACCGCGAGGGCCATGGACGCCCAGCACGCCCACATCCAGCCGCGTTGCTGGGCGCGGCTGGCCTGCGGATGCTGTGCCAGCAGCAGCGACGCCAGCGCCATCGTCATGCAGCCCGCCACGCCCATGTCGAGCGAGTTGAAGTGCGCTCCCACGTTCCATAGTGGCGCGCTGACCAGCACGAGCCCGCTGAGGATGGCCACACGTTTTCCCCACCAGCGCCTCGCCGCGAGCATCGTAAAGACGATGCCCACGATGCCCGAAAGCGCCGTGAACAGGCGCGCCTGCCAGTCGCCAACGCCAAAGAGCGTGTAGGCGAGCGCCGTGCCCCACATCTGCAGCGGCGGTTTCTCGAAATATTTGAGGGCGTTGTAGCGGATGGTCACCCAGTCGCCCGAAGCGAACATCTCGCGCGCGATTTCTGCGTAGCGCCCTTCGTCTGTGGGGATCAGGTGGCGGTAGCCCAGCGTGCCAAGCCAGACGGCCAGAAATGCCGCAGCCAGCAGCCAGAGGGAAGCATTGCGCCAGGGCAGGGCTGGCGCGTTGGTAGAGCGGTTGATCGGCATGCGGTCAGGCGCGCTCGATCAGCAGCGCCGCGGCCACTTTGCGGCCTTCCAGCATCAGGATGTTATAGGTGCGGCCTGCGGCCTGCAGATCCATTGCCTCGACGCCGATCCGCTTTTCGGTGAGCGGCGCCGTCAGGCGCGGATGCGGAAAGCGCAGCCGGTTGCCTGTGCCGAACACCACCACTTCCGCGCCCAGCTCGAGCAAGCGGGCAAAGTGCGCGGGCGTGAGGTCTTCAAAGCGCGCGACATCCCAGGGCACGACAGCGCCTTCCGGCATAACGAGCACGGAATGCTCATGGCGCACCTTGTTGATTTCGATATAGCCGTCGCCATACGCAGTGACGGTATTCAGAACGGTGGACGGATCGGACGAATGGAGCTTCAAGGCGGGAATCCCATCGGTGCGCGATGGCTGCGGCGCACATGGCGGCAGGGGCGCGAGGTTTCAGGCTTGGCGGTCTCGCTGCGATGCAAA
>JAGWNU010000200.1 GCA_028871175.1 Burkholderiaceae bacterium
ACCTTCAAGCGCATGACGCTCGACGCGTGGCGCAACGTCCTGGCCACGGATCTCGATTCGGTCTTCAACATGACCAAGCCGTTTTATGAAGGGATGATCGAGCGTGGCTGGGGCCGTATCGTCAACATCTCGTCCGTCAACGGGTCGAAGGGCGCTTTCGGGCAGACCAATTATTCGGCGGCCAAGGCCGGCATCCATGGCTTTACCAAGGCGCTGGCACTCGAATGCGCGGCCAGGGGCGTGACGGTCAATACCGTATCGCCGGGCTACCTGGCGACCCGCATGACGCGCGACGTGCCCGCCGATGTCATGCAGCAGCGCATCCTTCCGCAGATCCCGCTGGGCCGTCTTGGGCAGCCTGCGGAGGTGGCCGCGCTGGTGGCCTTCCTCTGCTCCGAGGACGCTGCCTACATCACCGGCGCGAACATTGCCGTCAACGGCGGCCTGCACATGCAGTAGCCCACCGCACGCGCCGCCCGGGCGCATGGCTCCGGGCGGCAGGCGTGCGTCATGCGCTTTCGGTCTGGCCTGCCGCCCGGCCGCCGTGGCCGGGATGCTGCCGTTGCGCGGCTTCGACGAGCATGCGTTCCACGTGCGAGAACGCCTCACGCAGTGCAAGGTAGGGGTCTTCCTCCGCCGTGGTGCTGGAGATGTGGTCGCTCAGCGGGGTCGTCACATCGACGTGCACGGTGAAAGGCCTGCCCTGCTGCTGATGCCGGGCAGTCTGGACCAGGCTGACGCGGCAGCGGGTGATGTGGCTGCGCAGCCGTTCCAGGCGGGTGATCTGATGGGTGATGGCGTCTTCGACCGCTTTGGAGTGCGGCAGACCTTGGAACGAGATATCGACGGGAATCGTCACGGGGAACTCCATTGAGCAGGCCGCGCAGCAACACGCTGCGCCGGTCTGGCGCGCGCCCCAGGGCAGCCTGTCTGCGCGATCCAGCAGCTTCATTTTTCCCGTCTAGCGGGATGGCGGTTTGATACGCGTCAACGCTGCCCCGTTTTGATGCTGCGCCGCACACTGGTCTGTGCCGCCGCAGGCACTGTTTCGCGCGGTCCATGCTGCTGGCGCCTCACGTCGCGCGCGGGCTGGCCTGCAGCGTGCGCCAAGGCACCGGCATGGCCGCCATGAACAGTCCGGCGGCGGCTCGCAGGGCGCGCGCCGGGCTCTTGAGGCAGGCGTTGACCTGTTCGCTGCGGCACTCGCCAAACAGGCACCATGCGCAGAAGTGCTCGCAGTTGTTGGTCAGCAACCGGTAGTTGCTTTCGCCCAGACGGGAGCCGGCGCGGCGCGCAACCTCGGCGCCCTCGTATCGGGGATGGCGGTCCGTCCTGACATGAACCGGGTGTCCGCAGGCGAAGGCGTCCGTGGAAACCCGCTCCACCGGGCCGCGCCGGTGCCCGTGGCAGAAGCCCGCGTAGTGGATCACCTGCCCATCGCCGACATAGATGCCGTGGTGCTCATACCCCTCGCGCTGCGTGACAAGGTGCGCGCCCAACGAGAAGAATAGGGTATCGGCGGCAGCATCACTGCGGGTGCCGCGCAAGTTGCGGTCTTCATGATGGTTGGGGTGCATGGCGGACTCCCGTCGCTCCGTGGGGCGCTTGCGCAACCGTCGCACTGCGCGATGGCGTGAACCCAGTATTGGCTGCGCCAGGGCGCCCGTCATGCAGGCTGGTCTGAGAATCCTGTCGGAAGGCCGGTCGGTGCTGTCAGTCAACCCTGACAACGCGTGTCGCCAGCCGCCGCGGCATGCCGCCTGGGCGTGCAGGAGAGGACACATCGCCAGGCCTTTGCTGCCGGGGTTTCCGGTCGTTGATCTGCCGCAAGGCCCCCCCTGTCTGCCGTGCCACGATGAATGGGTTGGCAGGCACTTGCCCGCACGTCCTTTCAAACCATTCATCAGGAGGCAGCCATGAGCCAACTCAGGCGTTACGACCCGTTTGCCATCGAACCGGTGGGCGATCTGTTCCAGGGGTTGCTGCGCTCGTTCCAGGGCAACATGGAGCGTGCCTTGCCGTTCAAGGTGGACGTGACAGAATCGGACACCTCATATGCGGTGGTCGCGGAGATCCCGGGCGCCAGGAAGGAAGATATCGACGTCACGGTGGATCGCGGGACGGTGATGATTGCCGCCAAGGTCGAGCGCCAGACCGAGAAGAAGGAAGGCGAGCGCGTCATCCGCAGCGAGCGCTACAGTGGGTCCATGCAGCGCATGTTCACGCTGGACGCCGCCATCGATGAAAGCAAGGTCGAGGCGACGTACGAGAACGGGTTGCTTCGCCTGACGCTGCCGAAGAAAGAGGCCTCGCAGCAGCAGCGGATCACCATCCGCTAAGCGAACGATCAAGAAGAAAGGGGGGGAACCGTGCGGCTGCAGTTTCTCGGGGCCACCGATACGGTGACCGGCTCAAAGTATGTGCTGGAGACCGGCAGGCATCGCGTGATGGTCGATTGCGGGCTGTTCCAGGGCTACAAGTCCTTGCGGCTGCGCAACTGGGACAAGCTGGCTGTCAACCCGCATCACGTCGATGCGGTGGTGCTGACCCATGCGCACATTGACCACAGCGGCTACCTGCCCCTGCTGGTCCGCAACGGCTTTCGCGGCCCGGTCTACTGCACCAAGGGCACGGCAGAGCTGTGCAACATCCTGCTGCCCGACAGCGCGCGGCTCGCTGTCGAAGATGCCCAGTACGCCAATGCGCACGGCTTCTCGCGCCATCATCCCGCCTTGCCGCTCTACGATGAAAACGATGCCGCCAAGGCGCTGCACAAGCTGCACCCGGTGGCATATGGAGAGCGCTTCCCGGTGGTGGAAGGCGTGGAAGGGGAGTTCCACCGCGCCGGGCACATCATCGGCGCGGCCACGGTGACGTTGTTTGCAGACGGCCAGCGCCTTGTCTTCTCCGGCGATCTGGGACGCCAGGTCGATCCGGTCATGCGCCCGCCCGAGCTTGTGGCGGAGGCCGATACGCTGCTGGTCGAATCGACGTATGGCGATCGCCTGCATCCGGCGGGTGACCCGCTCGAGGTGCTGGAGAACATCGTGCGGCGGACCATTGGCCAGGGTGGCACGTTGCTGATCCCGGCATTTGCGGTCGGGCGTACCCAGGAGCTGCTGTTCTGCCTGTACCAGTTGATCCGCACACACCGGATTCCGCATGTGCCGATCTATCTCGACAGCCCGATGGCCGAACGCGCGACCGAGGTGTTTGCCCGCCATATCGACGACTTGCACATCGACGTGGCGGACTGCCAGGCGGCGTGTGCGCTGGCCATTCCGGTCCAGAGCCCGCAGCAGTCGATGCACCTGGGAAGCGACCGTGCGCCGAAGATCATTCTGGCCGCCAGCGGCATGGCCACGGGTGGCCGGGTGCTGCATCACCTCAAGAGCTTTGGCGGCGGGCGGCGCAATGCGATCCTGATGTCCGGCTTCCAGGCGGCGGGCACGCGGGGCGCGGCCCTGTTGGCCGGCCAGCGCGAGTTGCGCGTGCACGGCCGCGACATCGCCATCCGTGCGACGGTCGAACAGATTGCCAACCTTTCCGCTCATGCCGATGCCGAGGAGGTGATGGTCTGGCTGCGCGGCTTCACACGTGCGCCGCGGCAGACGTTCATCGTGCACGGCGAGCCGGCCGCCAGCGATGCCATGCGCCAACGCATCGAGCGCGAACTGCAGTGGCCGGTGTGCATGCCAGAGTATCGGCAGACCTATCCGCTGGGCTGAAGATGGAATCCCTGGCCGCGCTGGCTCCGACGGCTGTCACTGCGGGCGGAAGGCGCATCGTGCTTGCCATGCCAGGCAACGAGGCCACGGCGGTCGGGCTGGTGACCCGGCTGGGCGCCGACCGCGGCCGCGCCGAGGTGAAGCACTTTCCCGATGGCGAGTCCTTTGTACGGCTGCTCACGCCCGTGACCGATGCCGACGTCGTCATCGTGTGCACGCTGGACCGGCCGGATGACAAGGTGCTGTCGCTACTGTGGCTGGCCATTGCCGCCCGCGAGGGCGGTGCGCGGCGTGTGGGGCTGGTTGCCCCGTATCTGGCCTACATGCGGCAGGACGCCGTCTTTCAGGCCGGAGAGATCCGCGCGGCGCAGCACTTTGCCGCATTGCTGAGCGGCCATTTCGATTGGGTGGTGACCGTTGATCCGCACCTGCATCGGATTCCGACGCTGTCGGAAATTTTCCGAGTCCCCGCGGTGGCGGTGCAGGCCGCTCCGGCATTGGCGGCGTGGGTGCGTGCACAGGTGCCCCATCCGTTTCTCGTCGGGCCGGACGAGGAGAGCCGCCAGTGGGTCGAGCAGGTCGCGGCGTTGTGCGATGTGCCTTGGACGGTGCTGAGCAAGATCCGCCGCGGGGCGTGGAGCGTCGACGTATCGGCCGTTGCGGCGGGGCAGGGGGCGGGGCGCACGCCGGTGTTGATCGACGACATCATTTCCACCGGCCGGACGCTCATTGCCGCGGCGTGGCAATTGCAGCGGGCGGGGTTGCCGCGCCCGTATTGCGTGGCTGTCCATGCCGTGTTTGCCGGCAGCGCCTACAACGAGCTGAGGAGTGCGGCGCAAGACGTCGTTACCGCCGACTCCATCGCGCATCCGTCCAACCGCATTGCGCTGGCGCAGCCCCTCGCCGATGCGATTGCGCCGCTGTTTGATCTACCTCTGACCGACGCCACAACCCGGCTTGATCGTTGAAGACGGGCCTTCTACGCTGGCGGTAAAGAATGGCAGAGAGCGGAACCCCAACCCCCCGTGGGATGCACCATGAAACAGATCGAGTTCTCAACCGGCGAGCCGACGTACTGCGCGGCCGGTCCGGTCCTGCAATGTGGCGCGTCGGTGGACGGCAGCAGCGCAAGCTACGCCATCACCGCAGAGGCGCTTGAAGACCACTTCGGTGCGCGGTCGTGTCGCTCCGAAGACTTGGTGCAGGCGTTTTTCGGCCACCGCAGCGACATCGAAGCCGTGGCCCGCGCGATGTTCGAGCTGACCGGGTCAAAGCAGATCACCCTGCACAGCGGTCACTTTCGCTTTCCCGTGTGACGCCTGTCCAGGAGCGTTCGCCATGCTCAGTCCGCCCGAGGTGACGGTGCTGCCCGACCAACTCACGTTCAAGCCGCTGGGCATCGACACGTGGCAGGAGCATGTCATCTACATGCATCCGGATTGCGCAATCTGCCGCGCCGAAGGTTTTGCAGCGCAGGCCCGGGTCGAGGTGCGGATCGGCCAGCTGGCGGTGATCGCGACGCTCAACCTCGTCGGGTCGGGCTTGCTGGAGACGCACGAGGTCAGTCTTTCCGTCAGCGCGGCGGAGCATCTGCTGGCGCGGCCCGGCGATATCGTGAGCGTGAGCCATGCGCCCGCGCTGGAGTCGCTGCGCTCGGTGCGCGCCAAGATCTATGGCACGCACCTGGATACCCATCAACTGGCCGGCGTCATCAGCGACATTTCGAACGAGCGATACGCCGACGTGCACATCGCTGCCTTCCTCAGCGCATGCGCGGGCGGGCGCATGAGCGTGAAGGAGACGATCGACCTCACGCAGGCGATGGTCGATTCGGGCGAGCGCCTGAAGTGGGACCGTCCGGTGGTGGCTGACAAGCACTGCGTGGGCGGCCTGCCGGGCAACCGCACCAGCCCCATCGTCGTGGCCATTGCGGCCGCGGCGGGGCTGCTGTTGCCGAAGACCTCGTCGCGTGCGATCACGTCACCGGCCGGCACCGCCGACACGATGGAAACCCTCACGCGTGTGGCCCTGAGCGCATCCGAGTTGCGGCGTGTGGTCGATCGGGTGGGGGCCTCGCTCGCGTGGGGCGGCGCGCTCAGCCTGAGCCCTGCGGATGACGTGCTCATCCGCGTGGAGCGGGCGCTGGATGTCGACAGCGACGCGCAGTTGGTGGCATCGATTCTGTCCAAGAAGATCGCCGCCGGGTCCACCCATGTGGTGATCGACGTGCCCGTGGGGCCGACGGCGAAGGTCCGCAGCGTGCAGGATCTGGAGCGGCTGCGCATGTTGCTCGAGCGGGTGGCCCGGTCGTTTGGCGTGCACGTCCTGATCGTGCGCACGGACGGCATGCAGCCGGTGGGTCGGGGGATCGGCCCGGCGCTGGAAGCGCGCGACGTGCTGGCGGTGCTGCAGCGCATGCCGACCGCGCCGTTCGATCTGCGCGAGCGTTCGCTGCTGCTGGCCGGCGCGCTACTGGAGTTTTGCGGGGCAGCGGCGCCGGGCACCGGGCAGGATGTGGCTGCCGGCGTCCTTGACAGCGGCGCTGCCTGGCGCAAGTTCGAGGAGATCTGCGAAGCGCAGGGTGGCCTGCGGGTGCCCGGTGAAGCTGTCTTCCGCCGCGACGTGGTGGCCGAGCAGGACGGCATTGTCGTGGACATCGACAACCGGCATCTCGCCCGCATCGCCAAGCTGGCAGGCGCGCCCATGCGCCAGGTGGCGGGTGTCGAAACGCATGTGCGGCTGCACGATCGGGTCAGGGTCGGGCAGCCGCTGTTCACAATCCATGCGCAGGCGTCGGGCGAGCTGGAGTATTCCTTTGCCTATGCGCGGATACATCCTGCGGTCGCGTTGGCATTGTCAGAACAGGACGCGGCCAGCGGGCCCGTGCCGGCGGGTGCCGCGCCCTCACCGATGGATCGCGCCTCGCATCAGGCGACGCAGCCTCCGGGCGCG
>JAGWNU010000201.1 GCA_028871175.1 Burkholderiaceae bacterium
CATCTTCCCGAGTTTGGCGATCTTCCTGACCGTGCTGGCATTCAACCTGCTGGGCGACGGACTGCGCGACGCGCTGGATCCGAAGATCGACCGTCGCTGAGATGACGCGCCTCACCATTCCACACATCGGCGTGCTGCCTGCCGGTGCGCGCAACAGCATCACCGACGTGGCGGGCGTCGGCGTCGGCCACGCCACGATTGCCGGCGGCGACATCCAGACCGGCGTGACCGTGGTGCGCCCGCACGCCGGGGACCCGTTCCTCGACAAGGTGCCGGCCGCCAGCGTGGTGCTCAACGGCTTCGGCAAGAGCATCGGCCTGGTGCAGGTGGATGAGCTGGGCGTGCTGGAAACGCCGATCGCGCTGACCAACACGTTTGCCGTGGGCGCTGTGGCGCAGGCGCAGATCCGCCAGGCGGTTGCGGCCAATCCGCAGATCGGCCGCACATGGTCGACTGTCAATCCGCTCGTCTTCGAATGCAATGACGGCTATCTGAACGACCTGCAGGCGTTTGCCGTGCAGGACGTGCACTACGACGCGGCCTGCGCTGCGGCGGCCGAGGCGTTCGAGCAAGGCGCGGTCGGGGCAGGGCGCGGGATGTCATCGTTCGGCGTGAAGGGCGGCATCGGTTCTGCGTCGCGCGTGGTCACGCTTGCCGACGGCGCCCAACGCACGGTCGGCGCGCTGGTGCTGTCCAACTTTGGCGTGATGCAGAACCTGACACTTGCGGGACGCAGTGTCGGAGAGGAACTGGCGAAAGCGCTGGCCGCCGTTGCCCCAGAGCCCGAGAAAGGTTCGATCATCATGCTGCTCGCCACCGATGCGCCGCTGGACGCGCGCCAGTTGCGCCGCCTCGCCTTGCGCGCGGGTGCAGGCCTGGCGCGTACCGGCTCCGTCTTCGGCCATGGCAGCGGCGACATCGCGCTCGCGTTCTCCACCGCCTACACCGTGCCGCACGAAGGCACACGCGCCATGCCGGCCGTCGCCATGACCCACGAATCGCACCTCGACCCGCTGTTCCAGGCCGCCGCCGACAGCGTCGAACAAGCCATCGTGCACGCGCTGTTCCACTCGACCGCCGTCACCGGCCGAGACGGCAACACGCGCCGCGCCCTGACCGAATTGCTCTGACCTGACTCCATGCGCATCCTGATTTCCGCCGACATTGAAGGCGTGGCCAACGTGTTCCACCCCGAGCAAACGCGTGCCGGTAACGCTGAGTACGAACGCGCCCGCCGCTGGATGACTGCAGAAGCCGACGCAGCTGTTCGCGGCGCCTTCGATGGTGGCGCCACTGACGTACTCGTCAACGATTCGCACGGCGGCTTCCGCAACCTCATCCCCGATTCCATCGACCGCCGCGCACGCTTCGTCCTCGGCAAACCGCGTTACCTCAGCATGATGGCCGGCGTGGACGGCTGCGACGCCGTCTGCATGATCGGCTACCACGCGCGCGCGGGCAGCCGCGGCGTGTTGGCACACACCATCAACAGCTTCGCGTTTGCGCGCGTCTGGTTCAACGAGCAGGAACTTGGCGAGGCCGGCCTCTACGGCGCCCTCGCCGGCGAGCGCGGTGTGCCGGTGGCCGTGGCCAGCGGCGACGACGTGTTCATCAAGGAAACCAAGCCGCTGCTGCCGCACACCATGTTTGTCGAGACCAAGCAGGCCGAAGGCCAGAACGCCGGCACGTCGCTCTCGCCTGAGCAATCGTGCGACGCCATCTACGCGGCAGTGAAGGCAACGGTACAGCGCGGGCACTTCAGCATGCCGCTGCGCCTCCAGGCACCGATCGTGTGCGGCCTGCAAACGCAAACGCCCGCACAGGCCGACCTGTTCTGCCAATGGCCCGCCTTGGAACGCGTCGACGGCACAATGCTGCGCTTCGCCGCCGACTCCGTAGAACACGCCGTGCGCATGCTCAACAGCCTCTCTGCCATGTCCGCGATGCTGCGTTAAGCGCCAGCTCAGCACATCACAGCGCCAGCGCACGCGCCCCGACGGTTTGGCCGTTGATGCCCTAGATGGCGCCTTGAATTTCTGTTGCAGGGAGGAAAAAGAGCGGAGGCTGTCTGAGCGCAGGGAGTTTGCCTGCTCTCCCTCCCTGCGACATCAATTCAAGGAATCTTTCGCCATCTCGGGCGCGCCTTTCTTTGCCTACCTTTCCTTGGCTAGACAAAGAAAGTCGGTCGGCCCCGGCGGGGGACGAAACAGGGATCGACCAAAAACGCACATCGCAGCGTAAACTTCAGGACACCCAACCCCGAAGGAGCCCCCCATGACCCGCGCACTCACACTCGGCATGCTGCTGTGTGCGCTAGCACTAACGGCCTGCGACCGCCGCCCGTCTCCGACCAACCCGCCCACGCCGCAGACGTCGAAGGCCGAAAAGGCCGCAGCCGCCCTGGCCAAGGCGGCTGCCGAGTTCAAATGCCCATCCCCATCCGGCCGCTTCCTCGTCGACGATGGCACCAACCGCGGCCCCAACCAGCCCGTGCGGACCAACTGCACAACCGCCTACGCCACCTGCGACGCGCAGTCGCACGCTGCCTTCGACCACTGCCCGAGCGGCCAGGTGTTCGACAAGCGCTTTTCCATGTGCGTCGTGAAGGACGCGTGCGACGAGATGGTGTCGTGACGCCCATCGGGATGGGCGTCTGACGGCGTCAAAGCGCCTCGCGCGTGACCAGGAATACCTGGTCTTCGCCGGCGCTGGTCGGCAGCCAGACCATGTCAAGGTCGGGGAACGCCGCTTCAACGTTTTCGCGCTCGTTGCCGATCTCGACAACCAGCACGCCGTGCGGCTTCAGATGGCGTGGCGCATCGGCCAGAATGCGACGCACGATATCCATACCGTCGGTGCCGCCGGCCAGGGCCATGCGTGGCTCGGCGCGGTATTCGGGTGGCAGCGCCTGCATCGACGCCTCGTTCACGTACGGCGGGTTCGTCAGGATCACGTCGTAATGCACGCCCGGCGGCAGCGGCGCATACAGGTCGCCTTCGTGCAGGCGGATGCGCTCTTCCAGGTGGTAATCGGCGACGTTGCGATTGGCCACCACCAGTGCGTCCGGCGACAGGTCCACCGCGTCGATGGTCGCATTGGGCCATTGCAGCGCCGCCAGGATCGACAGGCAGCCCGAGCCGGTGCACAGCTCCAGCACATCGGTCGGGCCGTCCTCCTGGTCAATCCACGGTTCCAGGCCGTCTTCGAGCAATTCTCCGATGAAGCTGCGCGGCACGATCACGCGCTCGTCCACGTAGAAGCGCATGCCGTGCATGAACGCCTCGTGCGTGATGTACGCGGCGGGCACGCGGTCGACGGCACGGCGCTCGATCACCTTCAGCACGGCGGCCACTTCTTCGGGCAGCAGGCGCGCGTCCATGAAGGGCTCCAGCGTGTCGATCGGCAGGTGCAGCGTGTGCAGGATCAGGTAAGCGGCTTCGTCGTAGGTGTTTTCGCTGCCATGGCCGAAAACAAGGCCGGCGGCGGTGAAGCGCGATACGGCGTAGCGCAGCAGATCGCGGACGGTGGTGAACGGGTGGGAGGCGGGGAGGGTAGGCGTGGTCATGGGTGACGTGAGTTGGCTCAGCGTTGGGTGGCAGCGAGCAGGTCGACGTAGGCCACGTCGAGCAGGTCGGATTCGGCAATGCCGAGGGCGTGCATCAGTTGGTGGGCGATCTTCACGCCTTCGTCTTCGGACTGCGTATCGTGCAGCACGACTTCGAGTTCGGCGAAATCGCCGAGGTCTTTCACTGCATCGACATGAATGCGCGTCTGGCCGGCGAGATACAGCTGGCGCACCTTGACGACACGGCCGGCCGTGCCGATGGCGGCGGCCAGCGTGTCGCGCAGGGCGTCTGGCGCGCTGGACGGAACGATGTGGTAGTCCGACACGCGCGGGCCGGCGCTGTTGGCGCGGAAGTAGTGGATCAGCTCACCGCGCTCGGGCGAGAACTGCCGCAGCTTCAGGCGCCCGTTCGCACAGGCGAAGAACGTGTCGTCTTGCTCGATGCGTTCGGGGCCGGAATCCGCGATGGCAGCCGCGCGCTCGATGAGTGCCGCCACATCGCGCACACGCGCCTTGATCTCGACGTTGCGCGCCATCGGGGCAACCTCAGGCGATCAACGTTTCCAAGACGCGGCGATACACGTTTTTCAGCGGCTCGATAAACGCCACTTCGACGTGTTCGTCGATCTTGTGGATGCTCGCGTTCGGCGGGCCGAACTCGATCACCTGCGGGCAGATCTTGGCGATGAAGCGGCCGTCCGACGTGCCGCCCGTGGTCGACAGTTCGGTCGTCACGCCGCACTCGGCCTGGATGGCGGAGGCCAGGGCTTCGGAGAGGTCGCCGCGCTCGGTCAGGAAGGGCTCGCCGCCCAGCGTCCAGTCGAGCGTGTAGTCGAGGCCGTGTGCATCCAGAATGCTGTGCACGCGCGCCTTCAGGCCGTTCGGTGTGCTTGCGGTCGAGAAGCGGAAGTTGAAGTCGATCGTGACGTGGCCGGGAATGATGTTCGTCGCGCCCGTGCCGCCGTGGATGTTCGACATCTGCCACGTGGTCGGCGGGAAGTAGGCGTTGCCGTCGTCCCACTTGGCGGCGGCCAGCTCAGCCAGCGCCGGGGCAGCCAGGTGGATCGGGTTCTTGGCCAGATGCGGGTAGGCGATGTGGCCCTGCACGCCATTCACCGTGAGCTTGCCCGACAAAGAACCGCGTCGCCCGTTCTTCACCATGTCGCCGAGTGTGGATACGGAGGTCGGCTCGCCGACCACGCAGTAGTCGAGGCGCTCGCCGCGCGCGCGCAGCAGGTCGCACACCTTGACGGTGCCGTCGTGCGCCGGGCCTTCCTCGTCGCTGGTGATCAAAAAGCCGATCGAGCCGGCGTGGTCCGGATGCTTGGCAACGAATTCTTCCGAGGCCACCACGAAGCCGGCAATCGACGTCTTCATGTCGGCTGCGCCGCGGGCGTAAAGCTTGCCATCGCGGTGCGTGGGCTCGAACGGATCGGAGTGCCACTGCTCCACGGGGCCGGTGGGCACCACATCGGTGTGGCCCGCGAAAACGAGCAGCTTGCCGTCGGTGCCGGCCCGGCCGCGCTTGACGGCCCACAGATTGGTCACCCGAAAGTGGTCCGGGCCGCTGATCACGGTTTCGCATTCGAAGCCGGCGGCGGTCAGGCGTTCGATCAGCACGTCCTGGCAACCCTTGTCTTCGGGGGTGACGGAGCGGCGGCGGATCAGGTCTTCAGTGAGGGCAAGCGTGGGCTGCATGTTCGACATGACGACAGTCACGGTGATGTTGTTGTGGTTAGAACAGGGCGGCGTACTGATCCGCCGAGAAGCCGACGTTGACGCTCTTTTCGTGCGCGAGCACTGGCCGCTTGATCAGCGACGGGTTGGCCTGCATCAGCGCGATGGCGCCGGCTTCGTCTTCCGCGCGGGCCTTGTCGGCGTCAGACAGGGCGCGCCACGTGGTGCCCTTGCGGTTGAGCAGCGTGGTGAGCGGCACATGCTTGAGCCAGCCGGCCAGCATGTCGGCGCTCACGCCTTGCTTCTTGAAATCGTGAGAGGTGTAGGCAATGCCGTTCGATTCGAGCCACGTGCGGGCTTTCTTCACGGTGTCGCAATTGGGGATGCCGTGCAGGGTCGTCATGGTGGGATTCGCAATCAGTGTCGAGAGGCTTGCAGGGCAAACGAGAGGGCAACAACGGCCAAGGCAAAGCCGATGGACGCCAGCCACGTCATGCGCTTGAGGCGGCGCTCCAGCCGCGCGGCTTCGTCGCGCAACGCGTCGATGGTGATGGCGTGCTGTTCGGCCAGCAGCTTGACGGACTCGGCCTGCTGCAGGATCGCCGCTTCCAGCTCGGCAATCCGTGTATTCGGGTCGGGCGCGGCGCCTTCTCCGCGGGCAGGCTCGGTCCCGGTTTTCTTGCGGTTCTTGAACTTGTCGATGGTCTTGTTCGCTTGCTCCAGGATGGTGGGCAGCAGCGACAGGACAGTCCCGATGGTGTTTGGATCAAGACCCATGATGCGTTGGCGCAGCTTGCCGAAGCGGGTGCCGGTGGCATTGCGTTCGGACATGGCTGGGCTTCAAGTGGTTGGCATGCCCGCAAGACTAGCAGGCATGCCTTGCGCCGATGCTTAATCGCCGCGCAGCAGCTCGTTCAGGCCAACCTTGGCGCGCGTCTTGGCGTCGACCTTCTTGACGATCACGGCGCAGTACAGGCTGTGCGTGCCATCCTTCGACGGCAGGTTGCCCGCCACCACCACCGAGCCCGCCGGGATGCGGCCGTAGCTGACTTCACCGGTTTCGCGGTCGTAGATCTTGGTCGACTGGCCAAGGTACACGCCCATCGAGATCACCGAGTTCTCTTCAACGATCACACCTTCCACGACTTCCGAGCGCGCGCCGATGAAGCAGTTGTCTTCGATGATGACGGGGTTGGCCTGCAGCGGCTCCAGCACGCCGCCGATGCCCACGCCGCCCGACAAGTGAACGTTTTTGCCGATCTGTGCGCACGAACCGACGGTGGCCCACGTGTCGACCATCGTGCCTTCGTCAACGTAAGCGCCGATGTTCACGTACGACGGCATCAGCACGGCGTTCTTGGCGATGAACGAGCCACGGCGCGCCACGGCCGGCGGCACCACGCGGAAGCCGCCCGCGGC
>JAGWNU010000202.1 GCA_028871175.1 Burkholderiaceae bacterium
CGCACCATCGAAAGCGGCGTTTCTAGTGCTACTCGTCAGTAAATAAACCGCCGACGGAATCAGGCAGACGTCGAACTTGTGCCCATGGGGCCGCGACGGAAGATACGGGCGTCCATTTCGCGCAAGTCCGATGCCACGGCAACGTCGGCATCACACTGGTCCAGCACGTCGCGCTGCAGGTCGATGCCGGGTGCAATCTCGGTCAGGGTGAGGCGTCTGGCGCCCTTGCCGTCATCACGCATTTCGAAGACGGCGCGCTCGGTCACGTAGCGGACGGGGATGCCCGAGCGCGCAGCGTATTCGCCGTTGAACGTGAGATGGGATACGGCAGGGACAATCTTCTTGAGCCGCCCCTCGCGCACGATCCGTAGCGTTCCGTGCTCGGCTTCGACTTGCAGGCCGCCCGCGGTGAGCGTGCCCATGAAGACTAGCGCGCGCGCGCTCTGTGTGATGTTGATGAAGCCACCCACCCCCGCGACGACAGTGTCCTCGCCCTCGCCAAACAGGCTCACGTTGACGTTGCCTGCGCCATCCAGTTCGGCCAGGCCGAGGATGGCGAGATCGATGCCGCCGCCTTCATAGAAGTCGAACTGCGCGGGCTGATCGATCACCGCCTCGGGATAGGCCGAGGCGCCAAAGCTGAGGCCATCCGCCGGCGTGCCGCCGATCGGGCCGGCTTCCACCGTGAGCGTGAATCCCCGTGCCCCCTCCTGCTCGGCCAGTGCACCCACGGCGGCCGGCATGCCGACGCCCAGGTTTACGACACGGGGTTGCTGCGCCATCAGCTCCAGCACTGCGCGCCGTTGCACCAGCGTGCGGGCGTCGAGCGCACCGGACAGGTTCGCTTGCAGCGCATCGCTGGCTTCGATGGCGTCTTCCTTCCACTGGACGGCCTCGCCTTGCCACGGGCGGATGTACGTCGGGTTGAACGCCTCGCCGAAGGTCATCTGGTGTTCGGCTTCGTCTTCGGCAACGACCACGTAGTCGACGAGGATGCCCGGCACGTGGATGGCTTGCAGGTTGTCATGCCGATCCACCAGCCGCCGCACCTGCGCGATGACGATGCCGCCGGAGTTGTGGGCGGCCTGTGCCATGGCCAGCAGCTCATGGTGAAAGGCCTCTTCATGCGTGCTGATGTTGCCGCGCGGATCGGCCGCCGTTCCGCGCAGGAAGACGCAGTGCGGCGGGAAACTCGGATAGAAGAGATAGTCTTCGCCCCGAAAGCGTTCGTACTCCACCCACGATGCCGAGCCCGCAGCACGCGCTGCCTTGGCGCGCGCGTTGATGGCCGCGCCGTGATAGCGCGGGTCGAGGTTGGTGCGCGGATCGACGAAGGTGTGCAGACCGATCTTCGTGAGGACGCCCGGCTTGCCTCCGGCGATGGCACGGTACAGGTGAGTGAGCACACCCTGCGGCAGGTTGAACGCATCACATTGCTCGGCGAGCGCCATGTCGGCCAATCGCGTGGCAGAACGCCAATGACCACCGACCACACAGCGCGTCATGCCGGGATTGCCGAAGTGGTTGACCCCGCGCGTGGCGCGGTCGCCCTGGCCGGCGGAATACACCAACGTCAGATCACGAGGTTCGCCGGTGGCGAGGAAGCGTCGCTCCAGCGCGTGCGTGACGGCCTCGGCATGGCCTGCGCCGACAAACCCGGCGCAAGCCACCGTCCAGCCCGGCTGCACCAGCCGCGCGGCTTGATCTGCTGTGATGACTTGCATGTCTCCCTCTGTATGTGTTGTGTTCTGTGTTGATTGGTAGGGCTAATAGTGTGCCGCGCGCCCGCTGATCACCACGCCAAGGCGCACCACCTGGTAAGCGCACCAATCCGCCAGGCGCCACCACCAGCGGCGCGCGGCGTGCGCGTCCGTCAGAACGGGGCGGGACTGTTGTTCGATGGCCGCTTCCAGCGCTGTGCGCAACTGGCCGGCCACCTCGGCATCCCAAGCGACAACGTTGGCTTCACGTGCCAGCAGCAGGCTGAACGGGTCAATGTTGCTGGAGCCGACCGTGGCCCAGCGGTCGTCCACCACCGCCACCTTGGCGTGCAGGAAGCTGGCGGTGTATTCGTACACCTCGATACCATCGCGCAGCAGCAGGTGATATAGCGAACGCGTCGCATAGTGCTGCAGCCGGTATTCGACCTGCCCCTGCAACAGCAGGCGCACGCGCACGCCGCGCTCGCGGCAGGCGCTGAGCGCGCGCATGAAGCGCACGCCAGGCAAGAAATACGCGTTCGCAATGATCACCTCATGCCGCGCCGTCCCCAGCGCTCGAAGGTATTCGCGCTCGATGGCGCGCCGGTTGCGCACGTTATCGCGCAAGACCAGCGAAGCCAGCACGCTGCCCCGCGCGCGCGCGCCGTCGCGTCCGGATGCGCCCCGATGGCGCGGCCTGGGCGTGTCGGTCATCAGCGGAAACTCGGCAGCAACGCCCGCCACGCCCACTTCGCGCACACCTTCACGCATGCCCATCTGCCACCAAAGCCGATCGACGGTCAGGGCAATCTGCCCGACCAGCGGGCCGCGCACGCGCACGGCGAAGTCATAGCGGGGCCCCAACGCTTCATCTTCGAATGGTGCGTGATTGCGGTCGTCGATGATGTTGATGCCGCCGACGAATGCCACGTCGTCATCGATGACCGCGATCTTGCGGTGCAGCCGTCGCAGGTAACGGCGCTGAAGGCGGAAGCCGCGGACGGGACGATACACGCGCAGGGTCACGCCGGCCGCGTCGAGCATGGCGGCGACGTCGGCGTGCAACGCGCCCGTCCCGAAGCCGTCGATGGCGAGACGCACGTCCACCCCGCGTCGTGCGGCACGCACGAGCGCCTCAGTCACGCGGCGGGCCGTGGCGTCGTCCGTGTAGATGTAGGTCTCGAGCGCAATCCGGCGCTGCGCGGCGTCGATGGCAGCGATCAGTGCTGGAAAGAAGGCAGCGCCACCGCACAGCAGATCGACGTCGTTGCCCGGCAAGGGCTTGCCACGCCGCCACTCCGAGCGCAGCGGGCCGGCATCGCGCACGACCTTCATGGGTGCGCCAGTTCCGCCAGCAGTGGCACGTGGTCCGAGCGTTGCGCCCACTCGCGGCCGGTCAGGGCGTGCGCATGCTCGATATCGAAGCCCCGCACGTAAATCCTGTCGAGCCGCAACCATGGCAGGTGACTCGGAAAGGTTCGCACGGGGCGTGCTTCGGCGGCCTTGTCTGCCACTTCGGTGGCGCCCAGCGCCTGGCAGATGACGCGATCAAGCCGGTTGTTCCAGTCGTTGAAATCCCCTGCCACCACAAGCGGTGCATCCTTCGGCACCACGGATCGCACGCGCTCGATCAGCGCTTCGGCTTGCCGCTGCCGGCTGCGCGCAAACAAACCGAAATGCGCGCAGAGCAGGTGTACCTCGCCAAAGCCGAGATCCGTGACGGCGTGCAGCAGGCCGCGCTGCTCGAAGCGATGGTCGGAAATATCGAGGTTCTCCGACAGCAGGATCGGATAGCGCGACAGGATCGCGTTGCCGTGGTGTCCGTGTTCATAGACGGCATTGCGCCCATAGACGGTGTGCGGGTACACGTCGGTCGCGAGATAGCGCAGTTGCGTGTAGTTGGGATCGAACAGCTCGGCGGCCACCAGGCGATCGTTGCGGTCCTGCACTTCTTGCAGAAACACGATATCGGCGTCCATGGTCTGCAAGCCCTGCCGCACATCATGCACGCGCACCCGCCGCGCAATCCCCGTCACGCCCTTGTGGATGTTGTAGGTGGCGACGCGCAAGCGCAGCATGTCAGGCCCGCCCCTTGCCGAACGAGGCAGCCTCGCGCGCGGTGCAGGCCGCCAGACGCTCAGGCAACTGGAGGATCGCCTCGGCATTGCTGCGCGAGAAACAGCGCGCGGCGGCGTCTTCGTAGGGCAGCCATTCGGCCTGCAGGTGCTCGCGCGGGGATAACCGCACCGGCACCTTGCCGCTGACCAGTAGACCGAACCAGTGCTCGGTGTTGCGGGTCACGCCCGGCGCGTAGCGATGCCGCCAGTGCGGATAGATTTCATACTCGATATGGTGGCCCCAATCGATGAGGCGATGCCCGCCGGCGTCGATGCCGGTCTCCTCGAAGACCTCCCGGCGGGCGGTTTCGGCCAGGGGCTCATCGAGCGCGTCGCAGCTGCCGGTCACGGATTGCCAGAAGCCCGGATGGTCCGCCCGCTCCATCACCAGCACGTGCAGATCGGGCGTGTGGATCACGACGAGGACGGAGACGGGAATCTTGTGCGACATGGCGGGCGTATTGCGACGGGCGGCGCGAGTGCACCGTAAGGCAATAGCTTACCGCAGCCAGAAGCATGCCACAGCGAAGCCCCGCGCTGGCTGCTGCGCACCGCCATGCCACGGCAATCAAGCTGGCGGAAACGGGCGCTCGCCCGTGCGGGTGTGGGCGAGCCAATGCATCGTCTCGTCGACGGTGGTCTCGTGGCCAAGCGCGTGGCGTGCCACCGCCAGCAGGGGAACCAGCATCGAAGCATAGTTCTCCGCCGCACCATGGGATTGCGCCCACAGGGCTTCGGCACGCTCTCCGATTTGCTGGCGTAGCGCAGCGAGCTGTGCTGTCAACTCGCGCTCGCGATTGCCGAGGGCGTGGAACTTCTGGATGAGGAAGCGTTGCACCTCGGTCTGCTCCGATTGCGCATTGGCTTGCTCGAAGCGCTCAACGATGGCGGATGTTTCGCGTTCGATACGGAGCAGTTCGCGAGTGCCCTCGCGCTCGGCGGTCTCCAGCGCCTGCAGGGACCGGCGCTCCGCAAGCAAGGCGCGCGCATGGTCGGCAAAGCGGCGCTCGGCCGCCAGGTGCGCTTCGGCGAGTGGGCGCGGCGTGTCATAGATGAGCGGGTGGACGGGTGCGACCGGCACAACCGTTGGCAGCACCGCCTCTGCCAAGCGCAGATTGGCAACCGCCTGGAGCCACTGCATCCGCTCGGTCGACAACTCGGTCAGGGCGCACATCGCCTCCGCCAGGCTGGAGCCCGACCCTGAGGCGCGCAGGCCAGGATGTGCACTCTGCGCCGCCGCCGCGATCTCGGGCACGCACGCCGCCACGGTCGTCGCCACCGCTTCGGTCATCGCGATGGCCGCGCGGCGTGTGGCGCGGCGAATCTCGATCCATGCCACGCTCGTGACGACCAGCGCAGCAGTCAGCCAAGCCAGCAGAAGTTCGGCATGCGCGACCGCCCACGTGCGCATGAAATCAATGAAATCAGTCAAGGCATTCCTCCGTCTTGTCACCCGACGCGACTGCAACAAAGGAAATCGTGCAGCAAGCTACGTGCCTGAGCACTATCGCGCCGCCCAAAAGCAAACCGCGCCGCCCTTGCGGGCCGGCGCGGTTTGTCATGCAGCGTGATGCGAGCGGATCAGGCCGTCGTTGCGGCCGTCGGGGCAGCTACCTTCGCTTCGGCGGCGCGCAGACGAATATGCAATTCGCGCAATTGTTTCTCGTCCACCGGGCTCGGCGCTTGCGTGAGCAGATCCTGCGCACGCTGCGTCTTCGGGAAGGCGATCACGTCGCGGATCGAATCGGCACCCGCCATCATCGTGACGATGCGGTCCAGGCCGAAGGCGATGCCGCCATGCGGGGGCGCGCCGTACTGCAGCGCGTCCAGCAGGAAGCCGAACTTCGCGCGCGCCTCTTCCTCGCCGATCTTCAGGGCGCGGAACACCTTGCTCTGTACCTCTTCCTGGAAGATCCGCACAGAGCCACCGCCAATTTCCCAGCCGTTGAGCACCATGTCGTAGGCCTTGGCCAGGCACTTGCCCGGGTCGGTTTCCAGGTATTCCAGGTGTTCGTCCTTCGGGCTCGTGAACGGGTGATGCATGGCCACCCAGCGGGCATCTTCCTCGTCGTACTCGAACATCGGGAAGTCCACCACCCACAGCGGCTTCCAGACATCTTCGAACAGGCCGTTGCTCTTGGCGAAGTCGGAGTGGCCGATCTTCAGGCGCAGCGCGCCCATGGCGTCGTTGACGACCTTCGCGCGGTCGGCACCGAAGAACAGGATGTCGCCATCCTGTGCGCCGCTGCGCTTGAGGATCTCGGCGATGGCCGCGTCGTGCAGGTTCTTCACGATCGGCGATTGCAAGCCGTCGCGGCCCTTGGCCACTTCGTTGACCTTGATCCAGGCCAGGCCCTTGGCGCCGTAGATTTCGACGAACTTGGTGTACGCATCGATATCGCCACGCGACAGGGAGGCGCCGCCCGGTACGCGCAGTGCCACGACACGGCCGCCTTCGGCGTTGGCCGGGCCCGAGAACACCTTGAAGTCGACGTCCTTCATGGCGTCGGTCAGTTCGGTGAATTCCAGCTTGACGCGCAGGTCCGGCTTGTCCGAACCGAAGCGGGCCATCGCCTCGCGGAACTCCATCACCGGGAACTTGGCGTCCAGCTCGACCGACATGGTGTTCTTGAACACCGTGCGGATCATCTCTTCAAACAGGTCGCGGATTTCCTGCTCGGTCAGGAACGACGTTTCGCAGTCGATCTGGGTGAATTCGGGCTGGCGGTCAGCGCGCAGGTCTTCGTCGCGGAAGCACTTGGTGATCTGGTAGTAGCGGTCGTAGCCGGCCACCATCAGCAGCTGCTTGAACAGCTGCGGGCTCTGCGGCAGCGCGAAGAA
>JAGWNU010000203.1 GCA_028871175.1 Burkholderiaceae bacterium
GCCCGTCGCCCGCAAGCTCTTTCCGCTGGCCGAGCGTGTGGATGCGGAACCGTGGATGGGCGCCCGCCCCTGCACGCCCGACATGTTGCCGATCATCGGGCCGGCGCCGCACCACCCAAGCCTGTGGTTCGCGTTCGGCCATGCACACCACGGCCTGACGTTGGGGCCCATTACCGGGCGATTAATTGCAGAAATAATGACGGGCGAGACATCCACCGTGGACGTTCGCCCGTTCCGTGCGCAACGTTTCTGGGAAGACCGCTAGCTCAGCCCAGCGCCGCTTCCGCATCCAGCGGAAAGACCGGCCGCCGCACCTTCGCAAACGGAAAGCGCGCGTAGTCCGAGCTGGTAACGCCACCGCCGTCGCACTCCACCACGGCTTTTGCGATCGGCACGAACACGGGCCGGCAGTACATGCGCGACTTCAGCAGCACAAAGCGCGCGGCACGTGGGTCCACACCGATGTGCGTGAAGATGCCGAGGTCCCAATGCTCCTGCGGCGTCTCCGTGACGACGATCTGCGCCGCGCCGATGTCGAGCAGCGCCGTGCGGCCCATGCGGATACGTTGCCCGGTATAGGTGGGCCCCGTGATCGTGTATTCGCCGTCGCTGATGGCGACGACCTTGCCCGTCAGCGCGCGCGGCACCGGATAGATGCCCAGTTGCGTGAGCGGCACCTTGTCGCCCACGGGCAGCGTGACCGTGGCACCCTCGCCCGCCTCGATCATCGCCGCGACGGCTTCCGGATCGCACACCGGCCCGACGGCGATGCCGCTCAAGCCTTGTCGCAATGCTTCGTGCAGGACGTGCATGTCGTCGCACGTGCCGCCGGACATGCAGTTGTCGCCGTGGTCGAGCAGCAGCACGGGGCCGCTGCCCGGGGCGTCGGCCAACTTGGCCGCGCGCGCGATCGATTCGGTCAGCGGTTCGGAGCGGTAGACGAACCCTTCGCGGTCGGCCCAGATGGCATCGGCAATGCGCTGCGCCGCAGCGTCGGCAGCGTGCTTGTCGCCGTTGCCGACCACCACGATGGAAAGGCACGGGGCGGCTATGTCCGCCAGCCCGAATCCGGCCAGGATCGACACGGCCAGCATGCCTTCCTGCTCGGCCTGCCTGGCCAGCGCCACGGCGCGGTGCATCGCGCCTTCATCGGTGCGGCTGCGCAGCGTGTGCGTGATCATCGGCAGGCGGCGCCACGCGAGCACGGGATTCGCGCGGCCGGCCAGCTTGTCGAACAGCAGGCGGCCGGCGTGCTCGCCGGTCTCGTACATGTCGACGTGCGGATACGTCTTGAAGCTGACGGCGATGTCGGCCAGGTCGATGAACTTCTGCGTGAGATTGCCGTGCAGATCCAGCGCGACGGCAATCGGCACATCGGGCGCGACCGCGCGCAGGCGTTCGAGCAGATCGCCTTCGCCGTCGTCGCTGTTCTCGGCGACCATCGCGCCGTGCAGGTCGAGCAGCAGCGCATCGCACCCGGGCGCAGCCGCGACAATCGCGTCGCACAACGTGCTGTAAGCGTCGGCTGCCACGCGTCCGCTGGGGTTCGCACCGGCAACGACGGGCACGACGATTTCCGCACCGGCCGCCTCGGCCAGATCAATGAACGCACCGGCCGCCGTGCGCGTGCCCTTGGCGGCGCGATAAGCGTCATCGCCGTAGTGCGGATGGAACGATGCCAACGGCGTCGGCACCGGCGAGAACGTATTGGTCTCGTGATTGAAGCGGGCGATCAGGATACGCATGGGGCGGTCGGGTGGTGGTGTCAAACGCGGCCGGCAGCCTGCAGCATCGCGTGCAGCAGCACGTTGGCCCCGGCTTCCAGATGTTCGGGACGGGCGTCTTCGATCTCGTTGTGGCTGATGCCGTCCTTGCACGGCACGAAGATCATCGCGGTGGGGGCCACGCGGGCAAGGTAGACCGCGTCATGGCCTGCGCCGCTGATCACATCCATCTCTGACAAGCCCAGCTTGCGGGCTCCGCTGCGCACTGCGTTCACGAGCGTCGCGTCAAACGGCTGCGGCGGGAAGTAGACGACCTGGCGCAAGGCGATGTCGATGCCGCTGCGCGCGGCCAACGCCGCCACGGCGTCATGTAGTGCGGCGTCCATGTCGGACAGCATCGCATCGTCGGCCGCACGAAAGTCGATCGTCATCGATACTTGGCCCGGAATCACGTTGCGCGAATCCGGATGCACGCTCAGGCAACCCACCGTGGCGCGCGCATGCGGCGGGCGCTCGAGCGCGATGCGGTTGGCAATGCCGACCAGTTCTGCGGCGGGCAGCAACGCATCGCGGCGCAGCTCCATCGGCGTGGGGCCGGCGTGCGCCTCCATGCCGGTCAGGACCACGTCGTACCAGCGCTGGCCGAGCGCGCCCGTCACCACGCCAATCGTCGTGGCGTGCGCTTCCAGCACCGGCCCTTGCTCGATATGCGCTTCGAAGTAGGCACCGACGGGGCGGCCGCCCACCGGCTCGCTCCCCGCGTAGCCGATGCTGCGCAGCGCCTCGCCCACGGCCACGCCGTCGCGGTCTTGTGCGGCCAGCACGGCGTCCAGCGCAAACTCGCCGATGAACGCGCCGGAGCCCATCATCACCGGCACGAAGCGCGAACCTTCTTCGTTGGTCCACACAGCCACTTCGATGGGCGCTTCCGTTTCGATGCCCGCGTCGTTGAGCGTGCGCACGGCCTCGATGCCGGCAAACACGCCGTAGTTGCCATCGAACTTGCCGCCGGTCGGTTGCGTATCGATGTGGCTGCCCGTCATGACCGGCGGCAGCGCATTGTTGCGCCCGGGGCGGCGTGCGAACAGATTGCCGATGGCATCGACGCGCACGGTGCACCCGGCAGCCTTTGCCTGCGCGACAAAGAAGTCACGCCCCTGGCGGTCGAGATCCGTCAGCGCCAGGCGCCGCACGCCACCCTTGGGTGTCGCGCCAATGCTGGCCTGCTGCATGAGCGTGTCCCACAGGCGCGCGCCGTTGATACGGAGTTGAGTCTCTGTCGTCATCATTTCTCGCAAGTTCATGCAGCCAGGCCGACACCAAGGTAGCGGTCCTTGATGGCGTCGTCGGCGCGGAAGGCTTCGTTGCTGCCGGTGTAGACCACACGGCCCTGTTCAATGATCACGTGGCGGTCAGCGAGCTGCGTGCAGACCTCCAGGTTCTGCTCGACCAGCAGGATGGACACGCCCGCCTGCTTGATCATCTTCAACTGCGCGACGATCTCTTCCACGATGACGGGCGCCAGGCCCTCCACCGGCTCGTCCAACATCAGCAGGCGCGGGTGGTTCATTAGCGCGCGGCCAATGGCCAGCATCTGCTGCTCGCCGCCGGAGAGATTCGCGCCGCCGTTGCGCCGCCGCTCATGCAGGCGCGGGAAGATGCGGTAGATGTCGGCCAGCTGCCACGGAGAATCCCGCTGCGCGCCGAGCTTCAGATTCTCTTCCACCGTCAGCAGCTTGAAGATGCCGCGATGCTCGGGCACGAGGCACAAACCCTGCGCGGCAATGCGATGCGCCGGCTGTCCGGCAATGTCCTTGCCCCGAAAGCGCACCTGCCCACGCGGCGTCACCACACCGGCGATCGCCTTGAGCGTGGTCGACTTGCCCGCGCCATTGCGGCCGAGCAGCGTCACGAGTTCACCCTCGCCCACCGATAGCGCCACGCCCTGCAGCACGTGGCTCTTGCCGTAATAGCCGTGGAGGTCTGCAACGTCGAGAATCGCCGTCGTCGTCATTTCTTGCCTCCCGTGATCATGTTGCCGAGATACGCGGCGCGCACGCGTGGGTCAGCGCGTACGGCGTCGGGCGTGCCCTCCATAAGTACCTTGCCCTGCTGCATGACGGTGATCGTGTCGGAGATGTCCATCACGATGTCCATGTTGTGTTCGATCAGCACGACGGTGTGGTCCTGCGCCAGGCCGCGAATGAGCGTCTTCATGGCGGGCAAATCGTCTACGCCCATGCCGGAAGTCGGTTCGTCGAGGAAGATCGCGCGCGGATTGGCGGCCAGCGCCATGCCGACTTCCAGCCGCCGCTGCTGGCCGTGCGAAAGGGCAGCGGCCGGCGTGTCGGCCAGGCGCGGCAACTCAAGCCGATCCAGCACGCGGTCGACCGTATCGGTGCAGGCCAGATCGCCCTGCGGCAGGCGCCAGCCGTGCATGGCGCGGCGCGGCGTGGTGCCGAGTGCAGCAAGGCGCAGGTTCTCGCGCACGGACAGGCTCGGGAACAGGCTCGTCACCTGGAACGAACGCGCGATGCCGCGCTGCACGCGCTGGAAGTCTGCCTCGCGCGTCACGTCGTGGCCATCGAAGACGATGGTGCCGCTCGTGATCATGCGCGTGCCCGTGAGCATGTGGAACAGCGTGGTCTTGCCCGCGCCGTTGGGGCCAATGACGGAGTGGACCGTGCCGGGCATCACACGCAGATCGACGCCGCCCAGTGCAGTGAACTTGCCGTACTGCTTGACGATGCCCGTGGCGTGCAGGATGGGCGTGGTGGTCATGCGCTTTCCTCCTGCACCGCCGGTGCGTTACGCGGTGCACGCACGCGTTGCCACAGCTTCTGCCCGAGCCCGAATAGCCCGCGCTGCATGAACAGGCTCACCGCAATCAGCAGGAAGCCGAGCAGCATCAGCCAGCGCGGCCACAGGCTGGAAAGCCAGTCCGACAGCAGCACATAGAACGCCGCCCCCAGCACCGAGGCAAACACGTTGCCCGTGCCGCCGATGACGGTCATCACCAAGATCATCTCGCTGACGTGGTAGTCGATATTGGCCAGCGGCGCGATGCCCGTGAGCATGGCATGCAGCGCGCCGGCCAACCCAGTAACGGCACCGGAAATGACAAACGCCAGCAGCTTGAATGCGCGCACGTTGTAGCCGACGGCGAGCGCACGTTCTTCGTTGTCGCGGATCGCCAGCAGCGTGCGGCCGAATACCGATTCCGTCACGCGCTGCACGAGGAAAAACACGACAAGGAACAGCACCGCGACGAACGCGTAGAACGCCCACGGCGACGCCGCAAACGCCGGGCGCGGGATGTCGAGCAGGCCGTTATCGCCACCCGTGAGCGATGGCGTGGTGTAGGCCAGGAAATAGAACATCTGCGAGAAGGCCAGCGTGAGCATGACGAAGTACGTGCCGCGCTGGCGGATGGCGAACCACCCAACCACCGCCGCCACGATTGCTCCGACAACCACGGCCAGAATAAGCGCCACCGGCATCGGCAGCGCCAGTTGCGTGAGACCGATGCCCACTGCATAGCTGCCGAGCCCGAAGAAGATGCCCTGCCCGAACGACAGCAACCCCGTGTAGCCGAGCAGCAGGTTGCAGGCCATCACGGCCATCGCATAGACGAGCACTTCGGTGGCCAACGTGCCGGACGTCAGCACCAGCGGCAGCAACAGCGTCACGCCCAGCGCCAGCCACCAGAAGCGGTGACGCGACAATCCCTGGAATGCGGCTTGCATCATCCCCTCCCCAGCAGGCCGTGCGGGCGCAGCAGCAGCACGGCCGCCATCGCCACGTAGATCATCAGCCGCGCGCCCTCGGGCCACAGCGTGCTCATCAGGCTCTGCATGATGCCGACCAGCAGGCCGCCGACCAGTGCCCCCGCAAAGCTGCCCATGCCGCCCACCACCACAACCACGAAGGCGACGCCGAGGGCCTCCACCCCCATGAAGGGCTCCGCGCCGCGAATGGGCGCAGCCAGCACACCGGCCACCGCCGCCGTGGCCGCACCCAGCGCAAACATCAGGCTGAACAGGCGAAACACGTTGATGCCGAGCAGCGACACCATCTCGGTCGATTCACTGCCTGCGCGCACCGCGCTGCCCAGGCGCGTGCCCTCCAGCAGCCACCACAGCCCGAGCGCCAGCACGGCGGTAAAACCGATCACGAAGAGGCGGTATTTCGGATAGACGAAATCGCCCCACATCACTACGCCCTGCAGCGCATCGGGCGCCGGCACATCCACGCCCAGCGGCCCCCACGCCACGATGATGAGTTCCTGCACCACCAGCGCCAGCCCCACGGTGACGACGATGTGGAACTCGTGCGCCTGCGCATACACGTGGCGCAGCAGTACCTTCTCCGTCACCCAGGCAAGCGCGCCGATGACGATGGGCGCGAGCACAAGCGCCAACCAGAAATTCATGCCCATCTGCAGGGCCTGGAAGCAGAGATACGCACCCAGCGCATAGAACGCGCCGTGGGCAAAATTGACGAAGCGCAACAGCCCGAAGATGATCGACAGCCCCACCGCCAGCAGGAAGTAGAGCATGCCGATCCCCACGCCGTTGACGACCTGGAGCAGGTAGACGTTCATTGGAATCGCAGGTGGAGAGACGAGCACCCGCACCCTACGTTGAGTGCGGGCGTATGACGCATCAGGTCAGCTTGCACTGCGTCTGTTCGACCGGCAGGAAGGCCTTGCCCACCGACACCACTTCGGCAAAGTCGTCCTTGTCCTTCATGCGGTTCTTGGGCTTGCCCTTGAGCAGGTAGTAGTTCTTGAGCACCTGGTGGTCAGCCGCGCGAATCTCTTCGGGGCCCGTCAGGCCGTCGTACTTCATGCCCTGCAGCGCGGCAATCACGGCCTTCGGGTCGACGCTGCCGGCCTTGATCATTGCGTCGAGCAGGATCTTGGTGCAGGTGT
>JAGWNU010000021.1 GCA_028871175.1 Burkholderiaceae bacterium
GTGATCGACTTCTTGAAGCTGGTCATCAACAAGGAAGGTCAATTCCACATTGACCTGGAAGACGACATCGTCAAAGCGTGCTTGATGTGTCGTGATGGCCAACTGCTGCGCGCCTGATTGGCGCAGCCGGCCCTGTAAGGAGTACTGATATGCAACGCGTCATGCTGCGTGCCAAGCTGCACCGCGCCACCGTGACTGAAGCCGACCTGAACTACGAAGGTTCTTGCGGCATCGATGAAGACTTGCTCGACGCTGCCGACATGAAAGAGTTCGAGTACATCGAGCTCTACAACATCAACAACGGCGAGCGCTTTTCGACCTACGTCATCAAGGCGCCAAGGGGGTCGGGTGTGATTTCCCTCAATGGTGCGGCCGCTCGCCGCGCCCACGTGGGTGATCTGCTGATCATCTGCACCTATGCGCCCATGACCGATGCCGAAGCCTCCAGCTACAAGCCCAAGGTGGTGTTGCTGGATGAGCGCAATGCGATCAAAGAAGTCCGCAAGTTCGATTAATTCCCATTCATCAGGAGACAACGCGATGGAAGCCATTTCCCACGTCGTCATCAACCTGACCATTTTCGTGCTGGCCATTTATGTGGGCTATCACGTGGTCTGGACGGTGACCCCTGCTCTGCACACCCCGCTGATGGCGGTGACCAATGCCGTGTCGGCCATCGTGATCGTGGGCGCCATGCTGGCGGCCGCGCTGACGGTGACACCGCTGGGCAAGATCATGGGCCTGCTGGCCGTGGCCTTGGCCGCAGTCAACGTGTTCGGTGGCTTTTTGGTCACCCGGCGCATGCTGGAGATGTTCAAGAAGAAGGACAAGAAGGCGGGGGCCAAGTAAATGAGCTTGAATCTGATTGCGCTGTTGTACCTGGTGGCGTCGGTGTGCTTCATCCAGGCCTTGAAGGGCCTGAGTCACCCTACTACCTCGATTCGCGGCAACGTCTTCGGCATGGTCGGCATGACCATCGCTGTGCTGACCACCGTGGGCTTGATTCAGGGGCAGGCTGAGCACCTGCATGTCCCGTTTGGGCAAGGCCTGGCTTATGTGCTGGGCGCCTTGGTGGTGGGCGGCAGCGCCGGTGCCATCATGGCCAAGCGGGTCGAGATGACCAAGATGCCTGAGCTGGTCGCCTTCATGCACAGCATGATTGGCCTGGCAGCCGTGTTCATTGCGATTGCCGTGGTGGCCGAGCCATGGGCCTTGCTGCAAGAGGTGGCCAAGGACCAACCGATTCCGGTCGGTAACCGCCTGGAAGTGGCGCTGGGCGCTGCGATTGGTGCCATCACCTTCTCGGGTTCGGTGATCGCGTTCGGTAAGCTGAGTGGCAAGTACAAGTTCCGCCTGTTCCAGGGTGCGCCCGTGACGTTTGCCGGTCAGCACATGCTGAACCTGGTGATGGGGCTGGCTGCCATCGGCTTGATCGGGGCCTTCATGGCCACCCAGAGCCTGGAGGTGTTCCTGGCATTGTGTGCCTTGAGCTTTGTGCTGGGTGTGCTGATCATCATCCCCATTGGCGGAGCCGACATGCCGGTGGTGGTGTCCATGCTCAACAGCTACTCGGGCTGGGCGGCTGCGGGCATTGGCTTCTCGCTGAACAACTCGATGCTGATCATCGCGGGTTCGCTGGTGGGCAGCTCGGGCGCGATCCTGAGCTACATCATGTGCAAGGCCATGAACCGCTCGTTCTTCAACGTGATCCTGGGCGGTTTTGGGGGCGACGCAGGCGCAGCTGCCGTTGGCGGTGCGCAACAGCAACGCTCGGTCAAGAGCGGTTCGGCTGACGATGCGGCCTTCATCCTGATGAACGCCGAATCGGTCATCATCGTGCCGGGCTATGGCCTGGCCGTGGCCCGTGCGCAGCACGCGGTCAAGGAGTTGGCGCACAAGCTTACCGAAAAGGGCGTGAACGTGAAGTACGCGATTCACCCGGTGGCGGGCCGCATGCCAGGGCACATGAACGTGTTGCTGGCTGAGGCTGAAGTGCCGTACGACCAGGTGTTTGAGATGGAAGACATCAACGCCGAGTTCGGTCAGGCTGATGTGGCCATCATCCTGGGTGCCAACGACGTGGTGAACCCCGCCGCGCACGTGAAGGGCAGCCCGATCTACGGCATGCCGATCCTGGAGGCCTACAAGGCCAAGACCGTGATCGTGAACAAGCGTTCCATGGCCTCGGGTTACGCTGGCCTCGACAACGAGTTGTTCTACATGGACAAGACGATGATGGTGTTTGGCGACGCCAAGAAGGTGGTCGAGGATATGGTGAAATCCGTCGAGTAATGGCGCGCGCTGACGGCCGCCAGCCGGCCGTCAGAACCGCCTTGTTCCGCTTGCCCCCGGGGGCGGCAGGCAGTAACGTAGTGCCAACAGGACGCGCATGCCACCTCGGCCGACGCGACCGCTCCGCCCTCTCCCGATTCCTCCCGACGTATGCAACAGGACAGCGCCCTGCCGGTCTATTTCCACCCCACGCTGACGGTGGTGGTCGACGACAGCCAATCGTTCGTGGAAAGCCTCGGGTTCCAGATGGACCCGTCGCGCGCGCTATTGGCCTTCAATGACCCGGAAGAGGCGCTGGGGTGGCTGCGCCAGTGGCATTCTCTGCGCATGCCGGGCTTTCTGCCGGTACGCGTCACGCATGATGATCTGACCTTCTCAACCGAGCGCCGCACCATCCAACTCGACGTCGACCGCGTCTACCGTCAGATTCACGAGGTCAACCGCTTCCTTCAGCCCTCGGTCATCGTGGTGGATTACTCCATGCCACGCATGAATGGGCTGGAGTTCTGCGCCAAGCTCAAAGATCTGCCGTGCATGACGATCCTGCTCACTGGCATGGCCGACGAGAACATCGCCGTGCAGGGTTTCAACGATGGGCTGATCGACCGCTACATCAGGAAAGATCATCCGGCCATGGCCGAGCGGCTGAATGCGGAAATCGAAACGCTGCAGGTCCGCTATTTCAGCAATCTGTCGAGCACACTGCGCGACCTGCTGTCGCGACACTCCTTCAGCTTCCTGTCGGACCCGGCGGTCACGAAGCTCGTGCGAGAGCTCTCTTCCCGCTACCGCTTTATCGAGTATTACCTCTACCCGCACCCTGCCGGCGTGCTCCTGCTCACGGCCGACGGGCGCGCCACGCTCATGGTCATCGAGACCAACGCGAGCATGCTCACGCACCTGGAGAACGCCGAGGCCTACAACGCGCCGGAAACGCTGCTCAAGGGGCTGCGCGACAAACAGATCGTGCCGTTCTTCTGGCCGGGCGACGGCATGTACACACCGGCGTGCGTCGAGTGGGAGCAATATTGCCTGCCCGCCGAAGTCTGTCAGGGACGCGAGCCCTACTACTACGCGCTGTTCGACATGCCGAGCCACCTGCTGCCTGCACAGATCTACAGCTACACCCAATTCCTCGCCAACTACAAGCAGGATCCGGACTCGCTCACCGGCCGCAAGTTGCGCTGAAGAGGTGCGTTGTGCGCCGACCTTATGTACCGGGTTTCCACGTTGTGCGGGCTATCCTGGGCAAGTACAATCGTTTGGGCCATCCGGTATCCGTGACGTCAGAGCATGAACCGGCTGGATTGCCATGATGCATGCGCAGCTCGGCTGCGGCAGCATGGAAAACGAGGGCGCCGGCGATATACGGATATGGCACCCCGGATGGATTACTGTGCGGGATACTCCTTGAGAGGCGATTTGGGATGCAACAGCTGGCCGCGCGTCGCCAAGGTAACGCGCGTTGCGGATGTCAGGGGAGTGCATCGCTCCAGTCAGTTTGCGATGGCACGATTCCCGTTGCCACGCTGTTGATTGGCCCGTAGCAGGGATGCGGCGATATCGCCCTTGCGATGGCGGGTCAACTTCCCCGATCTCCTTGAAGCGTGCTTGGGTGAGAGACGCCCTGGGCTGGCGTCCTTGACGGTCAGCCAGCGGACGGCTCCAAGCAGGCTTCCACGACTGATGCGGCGGCATGCCCGGCGGTCTTTGCGGGGCGTTGCCGTGTCCGGAAATCGCGATGCGGTTCCGGATGCGCGATTGTCGGAATGGGCGTCCCGCTTGGCGTAGACGTTTCCCCCTGAAGTCTCCGGCAAATTCGCACCGTGTACTCACCCAACCAAATCGATCCGGCGGTCAGCTTCCGCAACTCCCAGGGTCAGCAGGTCCGCGGCACCATCATCACGCTGCAGCGGCGTGCGCTGGTGATGGAGATCTACAACCCGTATTCGATCGTGCAGGTGAGCGAGGTCCTGTCCGAGCTCGCGATCAAGATGGGAACACGGCAGGCCTACCTCGGCAAGGCGGTGGTGATCAGCCTGGTGAACACCGGCCTGACAGCCGTCGTGTCACTCACGCTGATCGATGAATGGCGCGAGTTGTCGGAGGTGGCGGACACCCCGGCATCGGTCGGTGAAGAAGCGCGAACGTTCGTGCAGGAATGGCAGGAGCGTTTCCGCATCCACCGCGACTACCAGATCGTCGTCAATGAGATGCGTGCGTTCCTGGCCGAAGTGTCGCGCTGGGTAGAACAGGTGGATCTGTCGAAGACATTGCCGCGCGAAGACAACAAGCTGCGCATGGATGTCTTCCAGGAGCTGGCCGAGCCCATCATGCTTAAGCTCAAGGGCTACATGGACGGGCTGGAATCGGAAGCGGGCAAGGTCGAGGCGGAGCTTGCACCCGCGCACCGCACGTTCGCGCAAGCCGCCCTGCATCCGCTGCTGCTGCGCGCGCCGTTCATCTATCGCACGTACACCAAGCCACTGGGCTACGCGGGCGATTATGAGATGGTCAACCAGATCCTCTCCGACCCACGCGAAGGCCCGAATACCTACTTCCAGATCGTCAACGCCGCCTTCCTGCGCACCGACGTCGCCGAGGCGCACCGCAACCGGATCGACATTCTCGTGCAGTATCTGAGCGACCTTGCCGCGCAAGCCAAGGCTGCCGGGCGCACGTTCAGGGTACTCAATGTGGGCTGCGGCCCGGCGGTAGAGATCCAGCGCTTTATCCAGGAACATCCGGAGCCCGCGTTGCTATCGTTCGAACTGGTGGACTTCAGCGAGGAAACACTCGACTACACCCGCGAACAGATGCGCCGCGCGATGGACCGCGCACGCAAGACCGTGACCGTCGATTTCGTCCACGAATCGGTGCATCAATTGCTCAAGCGCCGTATCACCCCCGACAGCCCGCAGGCCGGCGATTGCGATGCGGTGTATTGCGCGGGGCTGTTTGACTACCTCTCCAACAAGGTCTGCCAGCGCCTGCTGGCCTACTTTGCTTCGCGCACGCGCCAGGGCGGGGCCATTCTGGCAACCAATGTTCACAGCAACAACCCCATGCGCTTCGTGATGGAACACGTGCTCGAATGGTATCTGGTCTACCGTGACGAACCGCTGATGGCCGAACTGCTCCCGGAAGACTCGCGCGATGCGCGGATCTATACGGACGTGACGGGTGTCAATGTCTTCGCTCAGGCCAAGGTGGCGCGGTCCACCGCAACCGCCGCCTGATCGGCCGCCCGGGAACACGCATGGAGCCCATCATTCACCGCGGATACCAGGCCGAGCTTTCGCAGTTCCGGCTGGCCTTCAGCCGCATGGCCGCCGTCACCGGCATCGTGCTGGTGCTGGCGGGCGTCGGTCTTGACTACGGCATGTATCCGGACAAGCTGTGGCTGTTCGGTTCGCTGCGCGTGATCACCTCGCTGATCATGCTGGTCGCGCTGTTCGTGCTGTACACGCGGTGGGGCGAAGAACATGTGCAGAGCCTGACGTTCTTCTGGCTGATCTGCCCGCAGATCATGATTTCCTGGATGATCTACGACACGGAGGGCGCCAGCTCGCCGTATTACTCGGGGCTGAACCTGGCGATCTACGCGGTGGGCATGGTCATGCCGATCGGCTTTCTGCAAGCCGTGCTGTTCGGTACGTGCACGTACATCTTCTGGGTCATCGCGTGCACGCTGCATCCTGGCGGTATCCAGTCGCGCGAGATCTTCATCGTCCACTCGCTGTTCATTCTGTTCTCGATTGCCACCAGCGCGCTGTACACGTACTTCAACGAGCGGGGACGCTTCCAGCTCTTCCGTCTGAAGGAAGAGGTCGCGCAGAAGAACGAGCAGTTGGCGCAGACCAATCAGAACCTCACCGACATCAAGGGCCAGCTTCTGCAGCAGGAGAAGATGGCCGCCATCGGCACGCTGTCCGCTGGATTGCTGCACGAGATCAACAACCCGGTCAATTTCTGCCTGATGGCGATTTCCGTGGCGCAGGAAGAGCCTGCCGCCAAGGCCAGCCCGATGCTGCTCGAATGCCTGGCCGATGCCAAGGAAGGCATGCAGCGCGTACAGCACATCGTGTCTGACCTGAAGACCTTCGCCTACCGCAGCCCCGAGAAGGGCGAGGCCGATGCGCCGTTCCTGGCTGAGAAGGCCATCGATTCCGCCATCCGCCTGACCAGCCACGAACTGCGCGGCGTGACGGTCGAACGCAAGTTGCCGCCCGACACGCTCGTACGGGGCGACGAGGCGGCCATCATCGGCGTGCTGATCAATCTGCTGTCGAATGCGGCGCTGGCCATGCACAAAGTGCAGCGTGCGAACCCCCGTATCGAGATCGCCGCAGACTGGATCGACCATCGGCTGCATGTCGTCGTGACGGACAATGGACCGGGCATCCCCGAGAAGAATCTCACACGCGTATTCGAGCCGTTCTTCACCACGCGCGAAGTCGGCAAGGGATTGGGGCTGGGCCTGTCGATCAGCTACAGCGTGATCCAGCGCCATGGCGGCACGCTCGCCGTCACGAGCCAGGAAGGCGAATGGGCGCGCTTCACGTTCGACCTGCCGCGCGCGGAGTAAGCGGGATATGGACACCAAGCCGGACACCGTCACCATCCTCTACGTCGACGATGAGGCGCAAGCCTGCAAGTGGTTCGCCCGTACGTTTGGCGCCGGGTATGAGGTACTGACGGCCAACAGCGTCGCGCAGGCGCAGGCCGTCCTGCGCGACGCACATGAGCGCATCAGCGTCGTGCTGACCGACTTCCGCATGCCGGGCGGCAACGGCACCGAACTGCTGCGCTTCATCGACGCGCAGTACGGCGACATCGCAACCATTCTCGTGACCGCCTATGCCGACAAGGACCTGCTGATCCAGGCCGTCAACACCGGGCGCGTGTTCAAGATTCTGGAGAAGCCCTACCAGCCGGACGATGTACGCCGCTCGTTGCAGGAGGCGCTGGCGCTGCGCCAGGACCGCCTGCTGCGCACGCAGCGGCTCATGGCGATCGACGAGACGCTGGCCTTTCTTGCCCACGAGCTGAACACGCCGTTGGCAGCCATCTCGAACTTCGCGCGCGGCATCCGCATGCGCGTGGATCAGGCTGAGCCGACGCCGGAAGCGCTGCCGGAAATCGGCCGTGCCGCCGACCGCGTGCAGGACAACGCGCGGTATTGCCTATCGGTCATCGCCACGTTCCTGAACTCCGTGCGCAATACCTACGGCAAGCCCGGCACAGCGGCGACGCCCAACAGCGCGGGCGGCCTCATCCGCTCGCTGCTCGATACCTATCCATTCACGAACGCGCAGCGCGAGTGGGTGTCGTACCGCGTGGAAGACGATTTTCCGATCCAGACGTTGCCCAACTGCGTGATGCTCGTACTGTCGTCCCTGACCAGCAACGCGTTGCGCGCGCTGCGCGATACGAGCGCGCCGCGGCTCGAGATCATCGCGGCACACACGACTGAAGCGGCGGGCGGCGGCCGCCACATGATCTGTATTCAGGACAACGGCCCCGGCATCGCCCCGGACGTCCTTGCGCGGCTGACCATCGACCCCGTGACCACGCGCGCCGAAGAAGGCGGCAACGGCATGGGCATGATTTTTTGTACGCGGATCATGCAATCGTTCGGGGGAGCGATTGCGATTGACTCCGCACCTAGCGCAGGCACGCGCGTGACTTTGACGTTCCCATGACAACCGCTACAAGACGCATCGCACGAACCCGACAAACCACGCCGCACCCGATCTGCACCTTTGCCGCATTTGCCATGAGGAGTGATGGATGACCAATTCCGGGGGCAATGAGCCCAAGATCCTGTACGTGGACGACGAGACACTGGCGCTGACTTATTTCGGCCGTGCCATCGGTTCACTGGCGCCGGTCGTCACCGCCACCTCGGTCGAAGAAGGCAAACGCATGCTCGACCAGCACGCTGCCACGCTGGGTGTGCTCGTGTCGGACCAGCGCATGCCCGGCGAACTCGGTAACGAGCTGCTGCGCTATGCCCGCGAGCGCTACCCGCACCTGGTGCGCATCCTGACCACGGCTTACTCGGAAATCGAAGACACGGTGGAAGCGGTCAACCAGGGGCAGATCCACCGCTACATCAAGAAGCCGTGGGACATCACCGCGCTGCGCGTGGAGCTGAAGCAGGCGCTTGAATTCTCCGACCTGCGCCGTGAGCGCGACGCCCTGCTGCGCGAGAAGATGACCGTGCGACAGAGCCAGACGCTCACGCATCGGATCGGCGCGCTGCAGACGCTGTACCTCGCGGTATCCGGCCTGTCTTCGTTCAGCGCCGTCAACGACTACCTGCGCGCGGCGGCGGCGGTCGGGCTGCACGCCGTGGCGCAGCCGGACTGGGCGATGAAGGATTACACCGAGCTCGTCGGCGAGGAAAGCCTGCGCACCGGTGAATTCAGCCACGCGGTGCGACAGGCGTACGAGGATGTGTCGTCGCGCTTCGACGCGTGGCCGGTCGCGCAGGCGCTGGACGCGCTGGCCGAAGTCCTGAACGGCAAGGTGTCGCCGGCCGGTGGCGATGCGGCGGCGGTCATCGACCTCCCCACGCTGACGGAATTCCTTGAAACCGCATCGACGCACAAGGTGTCAGAAGCGCATGCCAAGTGGTTCGCCTTCCTGTTGTGGCTGGACGGCAAGGGCTGGTCGCTCACGGCCGAGCGCGACGGCGCGACCCTCAGACTGCGCCTCCTCGACAACCAGACACAGCTCACGCCGGATCAGTTGGTCGCGTGGATGGACCACTTTCAGGATCAGCAGGTCGCCTGAGCAGCGCCTGCCACAGTGAGGACCACGCCGGGGCTCAAGCCTCGGCGTTGTCGTTTGATGCGTCGCGTGCGGGGCGGTCGCGCATGCCGCCCTTGACCATCTCGAAGCGGAACAGCCGGCATTCGATGTTGCCGTTATAGAGCGGGGTACGCTGCGACTCCTTCAGTCGCATACGGCGCGGCATGGAAAGATCGCCGGTAAAGACGAAGGCGTTCCAGCCTGCGAATTCGCGCTTGAGCGTGCCGGCAAAGGCTTGCGCGAACTCGTTGGCAGCCGCCTCCTCCTGCGGGTCGACGGGCGGCGGCGGTTCAGGCTGGCGCTGCTCGCGCATCGGGCGACGGTCGCCGTCGCGCGGTGCGCCCATGGCACGGCTGGCGCGCTCGAAAACGGTACCGTCTTCTTCGCCCTCCGGCCGACGGCGACGCGAGCCTTGCGCACCGCGCACGGCGATACGCTCGCCATACGGTGGATTCATCAGCAAGACCCCCGGCACGTCGAACGGCGGCTTGCCGACACGCGCATCGACCTGCTTGAGCATCGGCTCGCCGGGCAACCCGGCGCGCTTCCAGTTGGCTGCGGCGTACGCCAGCATGTCGGTGGAGATATCGGCGCCCGCCACCAGCGGCGGTGAGCGGCGCATCGCCGCACTGGCCGCATCAGCGGCCGCATCGCGCAGGCGCTTGAAGCATTTGGCGTCGTGGCCCAGCATCCATTCGCACGCAAAGGCGCGCTGACCGCCCGGCGCAATGCCCAACGCACGTTGCGCGGCCTCGACGAGGAAGGTGCCGCTGCCGCACATCGGATCATAGAACGGCACACCGTGCGCACCGGTCCAGCCAGTCAGGCGCAGGATGCCGGCGGCGAGATTCTCCTTCAGCGGTGCCTCGCCCTTCTCCTGGCGCCAGCCACGCTTGAACAGCGGCTCACCCGTCGTGTCGAGGTAGATCGTGCAGTCGGTCTCGGTCAGGTACGCGTAGATGCGCACGTCCGGCGAGACGGTGTCGACGCTGGGGCGGGCACCCGTGCGCTGGCGGAACCGATCGCAGATGCCGTCCTTCACGCGCAGGCCGACGAACTTCAGGCTCTGCAGCGGCGATTTGTGCGCGGTCACGTCCACGCGGATCATCTCGTCGGGCGTGAAGTAATCTTCCCAGCGCTGTGCGGCGGCCAGCGCGTAGATGTCCTCTTCCGAGCGATAGCCACGCGAGCCCAGGCGCATCAGCACCCGGCTGGCAATCCGGCTATGCAGATTGACGGCATACGCGGCGCCCTGCGTGCCGAAGAAATGCACACCGCCCGGCACGGTGCGCCCGACGTCGAACGCGGCCAGTTCATCCACCTCGGGGCGGATGGCGATTTCGGCCAGTTCATCGGCCAGCGCCTGTTCCAGCCCACGAGGGCATGGCGCGAAGTAAGCAGTCGGCATTGAAAAGCGAAAAATCAGAACGGCTTCACGACCACCAGGATCGTGATCGCCAGCAACAAGAGGACCGGCACTTCATTGAACCAGCGGTAGAAGGTGTGCGAGCGCTTGTTGGCGCCCGCCTCGAACTTGCGCAGCAGTACGCCGCAGCCATGGTGGTAGCCGATCGTCACCAATACCAGCGCAAGCTTGGCGTGCATCCAGCCGTTGGGTGGATACATGCCGATGCGATAACCAAGGAACAGCCACAAGCCCAGCAGGATGGCGACAATCGCCAGCATGGTGGTGAAGCGGAACAGCTTGCGCGCCATGATGAGCAGACGCGTGATCGCTGCGCGCTCGGTTTCCATGGCAAGGTTGACAAAGATGCGCGGAAGGTAGAACAGGCCCGCAAACCACGAGGCGATGAAGACGATGTGAAAGGCTTTGATCCAGAGCATGCGAGTGTCCCTTGAAGCCGTGAAGCGGAGTCGATGAAAACTTTGCGCGCCGCTCTTGGCGGCGCGCTGGAAGCGTCAGGTGCGGATCTCACCGTGGCCGAAGACGATGTACTTCAGCGAGGTCAGCCCCTCCAGCCCGACGGGCCCGCGCGCGTGGAGCTTGTCGTTGGAGATGCCGATTTCGGCCCCCAGGCCGTATTCGAAGCCATCAGCAAAGCGCGTGGATGCGTTGATCATCACGCTGGCCGAATCCACCTCGCGCAAGAAGCGCATGCCGGTCGAATAGTTCTCGGTGATGATGGAATCGGTGTGTGCCGAGCCGTAGGTATTGATGTGCTCGATGGCGGCGTCCAGGCCGTCGACGGTACGGATCGACAGGATCGGCGCGAGGTATTCGGTGTGCCAGTCGGCCTCGACGGCGTCCTTCAGATTGCCGAAACCGGCAGCTTCCAGCGTGGCACGCGTGGCCGGGCACACGCGCAGTTCCACGCCCTTGTCCTGGTAGATCTTTGCCAGCGGCGGCAGCGCGCGTGCAGCCACGTCGCGCGACACAAGCAGCGTTTCCATCGTGTTGCACGGCGCGTAGCGCTGCGTCTTGGCGTTGTCGCACACGCGCACGGCCTTCTCGATGTCGGCATCGACGTCGATGTAGACGTGGCAGATGCCATCCAGGTGCTTGATCATCGGCACACGGGCTTCTTCGATCAGGCGCGCGATCAGGCTCTTGCCGCCTCGGGGCACGATGACGTCGACGTACTCCGTCATGGTGATGAGCTTGCCGACCGCGGCGCGGTCCGTGGTGGCCACCACCTGCACGGCGTTGGCCGGCAAGCCGGCATCGGCCAGACCTTCCTCGATGAGCGCGGCCAGCGCGCCGTTCGATTCGATCGCCTCGGAGCCGCCGCGCAGGATGGTCGCATTGCCCGACTTGATGCACAGCGCCGCAGCATCCACCGTCACGTTCGGACGCGACTCGTAGATGATGCCGATCACGCCAAGCGGCACGCGCATCTGGCCGACCTGGATGCCGGTTGGGCGGAACTTCATGTTGCTGATCTCGCCGATCGGATCGGGCAGCGCGGCAATCTGCTCCAGGCCCGCAGCCATGGTGTCGATGGCGCGGTCGGTCAGCGTAAGGCGATCGACGAAGGCGGCGTCCTGCCCGTTGGTGCGGGCGCGTTCGACATCGCGGGCGTTGATTTCCTTGAGCTGGGCGGCATCGCGGCGGATGGCCGCGGCGATGTGCAGCAACGCGCGGTTCTTCTGCGCGGTGCCGGCACGAGCCATACCGCGCGAGGCGGCACGCGCCTGACGGCCGACCAGGGCCATGTATTCGTTCACGTCGAGCTGCTTCATGATGATCGCGGCCGGCCGATGCGCCGGCGATTCAATGTGAGGACAATCCGAGGCCTTACGGCCAAATGGGTGCGGTTACACCGGAACCGGTAGGCTGCCTGGACGCGCCACGCGCATGGCCAGTTGCAGCAGGCCGTCCCATGGTTCGGCCGGCAACGAGGGTTCGCGCAACCCCTTGACCTGCCGGTCCAGCTTGGCCGCCATGGTCAGCGCGTCTTCCAGCTCACGCTGCGACAGCCGCTGCGCCGCCTGCGGCACCAGCCGCTCGCGCGGGCCCCAGACCCGCAGTTCGCGCAGCATGGAGGCTACCGGCTTGCCCTGGGCGACGCCTGCGGCGATTTTCGATAATACGCGAATTTCTTCGGTCAACGTCCAGAGCACCAGGACCGTGGCCTCGCCCTCGCCACGCAGTCCCTCGAGCATGCGCACCAAGCGCGGCACGTCACCGGCCAGCATCGCCTCGGACAGCTTGAACACGTCGTAGCGCGCAACATTCATCACGGCATCGTGCACGTCATCGAACGTCAGCACGCCGGGGGGATGCAGCAGGCCCAGCTTCTGGATCTCCTGATGCGCCGCCAGCAGGTTGCCCTCGACGCGGTCGGCGATGAACTGCAATGCCCGGCGGCCGGGCTCGCCGGGTTCCACGCGTTGCTGCTGGCGTGCAAGGCGTTCGCCGATCCAGCCGGGCAGCTTCGTGCGATCGACCGTATCGACCTTGATCGACACGCCCGCCCCTTCCAGCGCCGCGAACCATGCCGACTTGGCGGTCGCAAAATCCAGCCTCGGGAGTGTGATGAGTGTGATGGTATCGGTGGCAGGGCCGGACGGCGTGCCTGCAGCCAATGCGCGCAATGCCTCGCCGCCATCCTTGCCGGGCTTGCCGGACGGAATGCGCAGCTCGACGATCTTGCGGTCGCCGAACAATGACATCGACTGCTGCGCCTCGGTCACACGCGACCATGAGAAGCCGCGCTCGACGCTCATCACCTCACGTTCGGAGAAGCCCTGCCCGCGCGCGGCCTGGCGCAGCGCATCGACGGCTTCCAACACAAGCAGGTGCTCGTCGCCGTGCACCACATAGAGCGGCGCCAGACCCTTGGTGCCAGCCTGCTTGAGGTGCCCTTCGAGCGCGTCGAGCCGCAGTTGCATGACCAGGCGGCCGATTATGACGGCAGCTTCACGGCCGCGAGACGCCGCACGAGCTGGTTGATCGTATCGCCCTGCATGTCGCGGTAGAGCGCCGCTTCTTCGTAGTCCTTGGCAAGCACCTGCGTCTCGTTGTACGAGAGATCGCGGAACTGCGTGATTTCCGATGGCGGGATCAGCAAGTTGTCGTGCGCATCGCGCAGCTGGAAGCGGAAGCGGTACGTGATGCGGTATTCGCGCACCACACCTTGCGGCGTGAGTGACGAGATGGTCTTCACGCGGTCTTCGGCCAGCACGTCGAGGAAGGCATCGGCGTCTTTCTTGTCCGACACGATGACGGTGTCGGAGCCATTGTCGATCAGCCGGCGCAACTGCGCGCGCATCTGCGAGTTCTGCGGCAGGTTGATGTACAGGCGCTTGAAAGCAAAGTCGGTGTTGCCGCGCAGGTGGAAGCCGCAAGCGGACAGCACCGGCAGAACGACAGCCAGGGCGAGGACGGAGCGGCCAAAGCGGCGGCGGGACTGCGACATAACCATGCGTTCCTTGAGTGGGATGGCCGTCAGGCCACCACGTTCACCAGACGGCCCGGCACCACGATGATCTTCTTGGGCGGCTTGCCTTCAGCAAAGCGCTGCACGGCTTCGTCCGTGGCGGCGATCGCCTCGATGGCGGCGCGGTCGGCATCGGCCGGCACGACGATACTCCCGCGCACCTTGCCGTTGACCTGCAGCACGAGTTCGATCTCGCTCTGTACCAATGCGCCTTCATCAACCTCCGGCCATGGGGCGTCGAGCAGATCGCCGAACGCACCTGCATAGCCCAGCTCCTGCCACAGCACGTGCGTGATGTGCGGCACGACCGGGTACAGCACGCGCAGCAGCATGCCGAAGCCCTCGCGGCGCGCGTCGGCGCCCGCGTCCTTCGCGCCTTCCAGCGCGTTGAGCATCTTCATCGTCGCCGAGACGACGGTGTTGTATTGCAGCCGCTCGTAGTCGTAGTTGGCTTGCTTGAGCACCGTGTAGAGCTCGCGGCGCAATGCGCGGTCAGCGTCCGTTGCGCCAACGACGACGCCATTGCCGTGACCGGCCCGGATGGCATCGCCATGCGCCACACCGAAGTTCCACACGCGGCGCAGGAAGCGCGAGGCACCTTCCACACCGGCGTCGTTCCACTCGAGCTGTTGCTCGGGCGGCGCGGCGAACATCGTGAACAGGCGCGCCGTGTCGGCACCGTACTGGTCGATCAGCGCTTGCGGGTCGATGCCGTTGTTCTTCGACTTCGACATCTTCTCCACGCCGCCGATCACCACCGGCTGGCCGTCAGCCTTGAGCGTGGCGCCCACGGGGCGGCCGCGCTCGTCGGTCTGTACGTCGACATCGGCCGGGTTGATCCACTGCTTCTTGCCCGAAGCGTCTTCGCGGTAGTACGTCTCGTTGAGCACCATGCCCTGCGTGAGCAGGTTGGTGAACGGCTCGTCGAACTTGACCAGGCCCAGGTCACGCATGACCTTGGTCCAGAAGCGCGCGTACAGCAGGTGCAGGATGGCGTGTTCGATACCGCCGATGTACTGGTCCATCGGCATCCAGTAATCGTTGCGCGCATCGACCATCGTCGCGCCGTCCGGGCACGTGTAGCGCATGTAGTACCAGCACGAATCGATGAAGGTATCCATCGTGTCGGTCTCGCGGCGCGCGGGCTTTCCGCACGACGGGCACGTGCACTCCAGGAAGCGCGGATCCTTGTTGAGCGGGTTGCCGGAGCCGTCCGGCACGAGGTCTTCCGGCAGGCGCACCGGCAGATCCTTCTCGGGCACCGGCACGACGCCGCAGCTCTCGCAATGGATCAGCGGGATCGGCGTGCCCCAATAGCGCTGGCGCGAGATACCCCAGTCGCGCAGGCGCCAGGTGGTCTTCTTCTCGCCCAGGCCCTTGGCCGCGAGGTCGCCCGCGACGGCATCGACCGCTTGTTGGTAGTTCAGGCCGTCGTACTTGCCGCTGTGGAACAGGACGCCGTGCTCCTTGTCACCGTACCACTCGGCCCAGGTGGTCGTGTCGTACGGCTGGCCCTTTACGTCAATGACTTGCTTGATCGGCAGGCTGTACTTGTTGGCGAAGGCAAAGTCGCGCTCGTCGTGAGCGGGCACGCCCATCACAGCGCCGTCGCCGTAGGTCATCAGCACGTAGTTGCCGACCCACACCGGCACGGATTCGCCCGTGAGCGGGTGTGTGACGGTCAGGCCGGTCGGCATGCCCTTCTTTTCCATGGTGGCCATGTCGGCTTCCATGACGCTGCCGTGCTTGCACTCGTCGATGAACGCGGCGAGTGCCGGGTTGGTCTGCGCAGCATGCGCGGCGATCGGGTGCTCGGCGGCCACGGCGCAGAAGGTCACGCCCATGATGGTGTCCGCACGCGTGGTGAAGACGTACAGCTTGCCGTCGTTGATGAGCTTGCCGTCATCCCCGGAAATGTTGTGCGGGAAGGCAAAGCGCACACCCTCGCTCTTGCCGATCCAGTTCTGCTGCATCAGCTTGACGCGCTCGGGCCACCCAAGCGGGTCGAGGTCGGAGAGCAGCTCCTGCGCATACTTGGTGATGCCCAGGTAGTACATCGGGATCTCACGCTTTTCCACGACCGCGCCCGAGCGCCAGCCGCGCCCGTCGATCACCTGCTCGTTGGCGAGCACGGTCTGGTCAACCGGGTCCCAGTTGACGGTGCCGGTCTTGCGATAGGCGATGCCCTTTTCGAGCATCTTCAGGAACAGCCACTGGTTCCAGCGGTAGTAGTCGGGGCTGCAGGTCGCCACTTCGCGCGACCAGTCGATCGCCAGACCCATCGACTGCATCTGCTTCTTCATGTAAGCGATGTTGTCGTAGGTCCAGGCCGCCGGTGCCACGCCATTGTTGATCGCCGCGTTCTCCGCCGGCATGCCGAAGGCGTCCCAGCCCATCGGCATCAGCACGTTGTATCCCTTCATGCGCAGCTGACGCGTCATCACGTCGTTGATCGTGTAGTTGCGCACGTGGCCCATGTGCAGCTTGCCCGACGGATACGGCAGCATCGAGCAGGCGTAGAACTTGGGCTTGTCCGAGCCGTCGGCGGCGCGCGCGTGCTCAGTCACGCGGTAGGCGTCTTTCGCCTGCCAGTCTTGCTGCGCCTGCTGTTCAACGTCAGACGGGGAATATTTGTCTTGCATGATGACGGTACGCCCAGATGCCCGGGCGGTTGCAGCTGCAGCGCCGGCGCGCGCAGCCAAATTGGATGACGGAAAAGGCTCGATTATACCGTCGCCACCGGCCCCTCCCGGGCCACGGCGACGCCGCAGGAACAAGGTCCGGACGGGGCTTCCGACGCTACGTCCGGCCCGCCCGGCTTACAAGCCGAGCACGTCGTTCATGTCGTACAGGCCCTTCTTGCCGGCCACGAACACGGCCGCGCGTACCGCACCCTCCGCATACGACTGGCGTGTGTTAGAGCGATGCGTGATCTCGATGCGCTCGCCGTCGCCCGCAAACAGCACGGTGTGGTCGCCCACGATGTCCCCACCCCGAATCGTGGCAAAGCCGATGGTGCCGTGCTCACGCGGGCCGGTCTCGCCCTCGCGGGCGTAGACGGCGCGATCCGCCAGCTTGGTGCCTTGCGCCTCGGCGACGATCTCGCCCATCTTCAGCGCGGTGCCCGACGGGGCGTCGATCTTGTGCTTGTGATGGGCCTCGATGATTTCCACGTCGTAACCCTGAGCGAGGATCTTGGCAGCCACTTCGATCAGCTTGAACGTCGCGTTCACACCCACGCTCATGTTGGGCGCCCACACCACGCCGATCGACTCCCCATAGGTCTTGAAGCTCGCTTTCTGCTCAGCCGTGAAGCCGGTCGTGCCAATCACCACGGCGGTGCCCAGATCACGCGCGATGTTCAGGTGATGGATCGTGGCGTCCGGACGTGTGAAGTCGATCAGCACATCTGCCTGCGACAAGCCTGCGCGCACGTCATCGGTAACGATCACGCCCGTCGTCTTGCCAAGCTTGACGCCAGCGTCCTGGCCCACGGCGTCGCTGCCCGGGCGATCCAATGCGGCACCCAGCGTCACGCCGGGCGTACGCAGAACGGTGTCGATCAGCATCTGGCCCATGCGGCCCGAAGCGCCTGCAATCGCGATTTTCATAGCAGTCGATACAAGAAGGAAAACGGTCTATAGAACGCACAAGCGGCGGAACCCGTCCGCCGCTCGTTCGAAGATGTCGTGCCGGTATGGCCACCCGCCGTCAGGGCGATTTGGAGGCCGGCGGCGGAACGCTGGTGTCGGTGGCGCCACCACCGGTGTGGCGGTCAGGCAGCGTGACATCCATGGCATTTTTGGAGCCGGTGGTCGACTGCACGCGCTCCCCAACCTCAGCGGACGGGATCGACGGTGCGCGCGACGCCGGCGCTGCGCCAGCCGCCGCGGCGGCCGCAGCGGCATCTTTCTTGGGACGCTTGATGCCGTCGATCTCGGCAATCAGTTCAGTTTCGGAAGGCAGGTCATCCGCGCCAACCCACTTGGACAGGTGATCGCCATCGAACCAGAGGGTCAACTTGCGCTCCTGCACCACGTTCGTGTTGCCGCGCTTGAACGAGAAGATGTAGTCCCAGCGGTTGGCGTGGAACATGTCCGTCAGGAGCGGCGTGCCGAGCACGAAACGCACCTGGTCGCGCGTCATGCCTTCCTTGAGCTGAGCCGCCTGTTCGCGCGAAACGAAGTTGCCCTGCACGATGTCGATGCGATACGGCGTGATGGCATTGGCGATCTTGCGCGTGGTGCTGTCGTAAGTACCGCACCCGGCAAGCAACGCCGACGCGGCGAGCATCGCACCAACCACAAGGCCGCCACGGCGGGCGACATTGGCGAAACAGACAGAACTGCGCGCGAAGGAAAAAGTCATGAGCGATCGGCTTTCAAACGGCCCGGGGCGTGCCCGGTACGGGAGGAATCGGCGGCGGACTGGGCACGCCCTGCAAGCCCGTCGATAGGACTTTTGCCGCCAAAACCCTTATGATTCGGATATCCGAACATTGTACTCTAGGGAGCCAGGCGCATGCCGAGTCCTGCAGACCTCAAGAACATCGGTCTGAAAGCCACGGTGCCGCGGTTGAAGATCCTCGAGATCTTCCAGACCAGCGAAGAGCGCCACATGAGCGCGGAAGACGTGTATCGCGTCCTGCTCGCCGAACACATGGACATTGGCCTGGCCACGGTCTATCGCGTGTTGACTCAATTTGAGCAGGCCGGGCTGCTGTCGCGCAACAACTTCGAATCCGGCAAGGCCATCTATGAACTCAACGAGGGCAAGCACCATGATCACCTGGTGTGCCTCGATTGCGGCCGTGTAGAAGAATTTTTCGATGCGGAAATCGAGCAGCGTCAGCAGAGCATTGCGCGTGCGCGCGGCTTTGCGCTGCAAGAGCATGCGCTGTCGCTGTACGGCAACTGCACGAAAGAGCTCTGCCCGCATCGCCCAAAACGCTGAACTGCCGTGATTCCATGAAAAACGGCCGCATCATGTGCGGCCGTTTTTCATTGGCGCGGGGCGGAGGCGGATGTCAGGCTGACAGCCGCGTCTCATCCTCCTTTTGTTCGTCGCCGTTACCGCGCTTGCCGGCCTTGTCCGGCGCCGCGTCGGGCAGCGAGGCATGTGCAGGCGTGCCGGCAGCCTGGCCGGTGTATTCGGCCACGACCTGCTTGAACAGGTTGCGTGCCCACACCAGCATCGGATGCGTGTTGCGGCTACGGTGCCACAGCATGTTCAGGCCCAGCACGGTCTCAAGTTCCGCCGGCAGCGGGAACGCATTGAGGTCGTACATCTTGCACACCAGATCCTTCATCAGCGAGTTGACCGTGAAGATCATGTCGGTCTGGGTCGCCACTTCGGCCTGCGTGCGCCAGCCGTGCACGGTCATGGTCGAGTTGCGCTTGAGACCCCGCTGCTGCAGGGCATAGTCGAGCGGAATCAGCGAGGGCGCCACACGGCTGCCCGGGCTGCCCTGCGCGACGAAAATGTGCTCGCATTCCAGGTACTGTTCGAGCGTGCAGCGGTCGGTGAGGGTCGGATGCCCCTTGCGCGCGCAGACCCACAGGTTGAAGGAGGTCACGACCTCCTCCATGATCTCGGCATGGCGCGTGGGAAACGGCGAGAACGCCAGGTCCAGCTCGTTGGCGCGCATGGCGGCGACGTCAGCTTCCCATGAGGAAGATTCCGTCAGGCGAACCTGCAAACCGGGCGCAAGGCGCTTCACACGAAGGAGGAACCGGTCGAAGAGTGCATCGCCGAGCGTGCCGGCAAAGCTCACGTTGAAGGTGCCGGCCGCTTCCGCCGGATCAAACGACGCAATGTCGCCCTCGTTGATGGCCGCCCAGAGATCGAGCATTTCACGCACCTTGGGGCCGAGCTCGAGCGCCTTGGGGGTCGGCGTCAGGCCATGCGGAACGCGGATGAAGAGCGGATCATCGAAGATCTCGCGCAAGCGCCCCAGCGAATGGGAGACCGCCGGCGCGGTCATATGCATCTTTTCCGCCACGTACGTGGCGTTCCGCTTGCTGAGCAGCTCGACAAATATCACCAACAGTTTGGTATCGACGTTGACCATGGGACGCCTTGGCTCAGACACGTAGGAAAACTGCGAGGCGACCATTGCCCGCGGCAATGGGCCGGACGCGGCAAAAAAGCTTGCCACGTCAGAATGTAGTATTTGTTCAGTGTACGGATTGGAACTCGAATTTCAAAGCAAATTTCCGTAGCAGGACACCGAATTTACCTGTTTGCAAACGTTTTCTCTCGCCCGCAGACCGCAAAGCCACAACGCCCGCCCAAAGAAAAACGCGCCCGAAGGCGCGCTTTCCTGTCCTGTGACGACGCGATTACTTTGCGACGACACGGGCCATTTCCAGCACCTTGTTCGAGTAGCCCCACTCGTTGTCGTACCAGCTCACGACCTTGATGAAGGTGCCGTCGAGTGCGATGCCGGCTTCGGCGTCGAAGATCGAGGTGCGTGCATCGCCGCGGAAATCCGTGGCCACGACCTTGTCCTCGGTGTAGCCCAGCACGCCCTTGAGCGCACCCTGGCTCTGCGCCTTCATCTCGGCGCAGATTTCTTCGTACGAAGCGGACTTTTCCAGCTCGACGGTCAGGTCAACGACCGACACGTCGGAGGTCGGCACGCGGAACGACATGCCAGTCAGCTTCTTGTTCAGTTGCGGGATCACCACGCCCACGGCCTTGGCGGCGCCGGTGGACGACGGGATGATGTTTTCCAGGATGCCGCGGCCGCCGCGCCAGTCCTTGTTGGACGGGCCGTCAACGGTCTTCTGCGTGGCGGTGGCAGCGTGCACGGTCGTCATCAGGCCGCGCTTGATGCCCCACTTGTCGTTCAGCACCTTGGCAACCGGTGCCAGGCAGTTGGTCGTGCACGAAGCGTTGGAGATGATCGCCTCGCCCTTGTACGTTTCGTGGTTCACGCCGTACACGAACATCGGAGTGTCGTCCTTCGACGGGGCCGACATGATGACCTTCTTGGCGCCCGCGTCGATGTGCTTCTGCGCGCCTTCCTTGGTCAGGAAGATGCCGGTGGACTCGACCACGACATCGGCGCCGACTTCGCCCCACTTCAGTTCGGACGGATCCTTCACGGCGGTCAGGCGGATCTTCTTGCCGTTGACGACGAGCGTGTTGCCGTCGACCGACACTTCACCGTCAAAGCGGCCGTGCACCGAGTCGTACTTCAGCATGTAGGCCAGGTAGTCGGGCTCGAGCAGGTCGTTGATGGCAACGACTTCGATGTCCTTGAAATTGGCGATCGCGGCGCGGAACACCATGCGTCCGATGCGGCCGAAGCCGTTGATGCCGATCTTGATGGTCATGGTCAGTCTCCTGATAGCAGAAAAGAAATCGACGAAAAGCAACGCGGCACCTCGTGGGTGCCGCGCGCAACTAACTTTTAGGCAGCCGGAGCGGTGACGCTCTTGGCCGTGTTCACCACGTTTTCGACGGTGAAGCCGAAGTGCTTGAACAGCACGCCCGCCGGGGCCGACTCACCGAACGTGTCGATCCCGACCACGGCCTGCACCTGGTACTTCCACCAGAAATCGGTCACGCCCGCCTCGACCGCGACGCGCGGCACGCCGTGCGGCAGCACGCTCGCCTTGTACGCAGCATCTTGCTTGTCGAACACCGTGGTGGCAGGCACCGACACCACGCGTGCCTGGATGCCCTCGGCGGCGAGTTGATCGGCCGCACCGACCGCCAGGCCGACTTCCGAACCCGTCGCGATGATGACTACATCCGGCTTGCCGTTGGCAGCATCGCGCAGCACGTAGCCGCCGCGGGCGATAGCTTTGCGGGTGGCCGGGTTGCGTGCCTGGAACGGCAGGTTCTGGCGGCTGAAGATCAGGCAGCTCGGGCCGTGCTGGCGCTCAATGGCGGTCGCCCAGGCGACGGCGGTTTCGGTGGTGTCGGCCGGGCGCCACACATCCATGTTCGGAATCAGGCGCAGGCTGGAGACGTGCTCGATCGACTGGTGCGTCGGACCGTCTTCACCCAGGCCAATGGAATCGTGCGTGAAGACGAAGATCGAGCGGATCTTCATCAATGCGGCCATGCGCAGGGCGTTGCGGCTGTAGTCGGAGAACGTCAGGAACGTGCCGCCGTACGGGACGTAGCCACCGTGCAGTGCGATGCCGTTCATGATGGCGCTCATCCCGAACTCGCGCACGCCGTAGTTGATGTGGTTACCCCAGGCATCCACGCGCACGGCCTTGCTGCCACTCCAGTTGGTCAGGTTCGAGCCGGTCAGGTCGGCCGATCCGCCAAGCAGCTCGCCCAGCACGGGGCCGTAGGCTTCGAGCGTATTCTGGCTGGCCTTGCGGGTGGCAATGGTCTCGGCCTTCAGTTCGCACTTCTCGATGAACTCGGCGACGGCCTTGCCGAACGATTCCGGCAGCTCGCCACGCATGCGGCGCTCGAACTGTTCTGCCTCTGCCGGATGGCGCTCGGAGTACGCATCGAACAGCGCATTCCAGGCTTTCTCCAGCGCCTGGCCCTGGCCGCGCCCATCCCACGCGTCATAGACGGCCTGCGGCACCTCGAACGGGGCATGCGGCCACGCCAGCGCTTCGCGGGCAGCGGCGATTTCTGCGCCACCCAGCGGCGCACCATGCACGTCGTGGCCGCCTTCCTTGTTCGGCGCACCCTTGCCGATCAACGTCCGGCAGCAGATCAGGGTCGGCTTGTTCGAAGTCTTCGCTTCGGCAATCGCTGCGTCCACGGCAGCCACGTTATGACCGTCGACGGCGCGAATCACGTTCCAGCCGTAGGCTTCAAAGCGCTTCGGGGTGTCGTCGTTGAACCAGTGGACAACATCGCCGTCGATCGAGATGCCGTTGTCGTCCCACAAGGCGATCAGCTTGTTCAGGCCCAGCGTGCCCGCCAGCGAGCAGGCTTCGTGACTGATGCCTTCCATCAGGCAGCCGTCGCCGAGGAAGACGTAGGTATGGTGGTTGACGATGTCGAAGCCCGGACGGTTGAACTCCTGCGCGAGCAGGCGTTCGGCCAGCGCCATGCCGACGGCGTTGGTGATGCCCTGGCCCAGCGGGCCGGTTGTCGTTTCCACGCCCGGGGTGATGCCGTATTCCGGGTGGCCGGCGGTCTTGCTGTGCAACTGGCGGAAGTTCTTCAGCTCCGACATCGGCAGGTCATAGCCTGTCAGATGCAGCAGCGCGTACAGCAGCATCGAGCCGTGACCATTCGACAGCACGAAGCGGTCACGGTCGGGCCAGCGCGGGTTCAGCGGATTGTGGCGCAGGTGGCGGCTCCACAGCGCCACGGCGATGTCCGCCATGCCCATTGGCATGCCGGGGTGACCCGAATTGGCCTGCTGGACGGCATCCATGGCAAGCACGCGGATGGCGTTGGCCATCAGCTGGGTAGGCTGGGTGGTATTCGAATGGTGGGCGGGGGCGGTCATGCAAACCTGCGGACGGAAGGCGGGAAAACCGTGATTTTACCAGACGGACATGACCCAACCGGGGTGATCGCGGTCAGTAAAACGTGTTGCGACTTCCCCCTCCCCTGCCCGGCCTACCACTCCGCGATAGAACCATCGGCATGACGCCACACCGGGTTGCGCCAGTCGGGTGCTTCCTTGCTGCGTTCGATCACCAGCGCCTCGTCAATGTCGACACCCAGGCCCGGCAGGCGCGGCGGGCGGATATACCCGCCTTCCAGGGCGAAATCGGCCTTGTTGCGCACGAAATCGAGCAGTTCGGCGCCCTTGTTGTAGTGGATGCCCATGCTCTGTTCCTGCAACGTGGCGTTCCAGCTGACGAAATCGACGTGCAGGCACGCTGCCAGCGCGATCGGGCCCAGCGGGCAATGCGGCGCCAACGCCACATCATAAGCCTCGGCCATGGCGGCGATCTTCACGCATTCGGTAATGCCGCCGGCGTGAGACAGGTCCGGCTGCAGGATCGACACCCCGCCCGCCTCGAGCACGCGCTTGAAGTCGAAGCGCGAGAACATGCGCTCGCCGGCGGCGATGGGCAGATGGGTGTGGGCGGCCAGGCGGGCATAGGTTTCGGCCTGCTCGGCCAGCACGGGCTCTTCGATAAAGAGCGGGCGATACGGCTCCAGCGCCTTGATGAGCACCTTGGCCATCGGCGCAGCTCGAAGAGCATCTGGGCAAAAAGCTCTTTGCACGCCGTAACAACCAGCTCTCGTTGACTGACGCCGGCGACAACTACCTCCCACGCGTGCGCGACGCGCTGCGTGCCCTCGAACAAGCCACCGACCTGCTGATGGACACCGCCGACGCGCCGCTGCGCGTGGCCGTGCCGCCAACCTTCGGCGCCAAATGGCTCGTGCCCCGGCTATACCGGTTCTTCAACCAGCATCCGCACGTGCGCGTCGAGGTCTCCACCGCCGACGTGCAAGACCACGGCCAGTTCGATCTGTGCATCGATGACCGGCAAGTCAACGCGCCCAACCTGCGCGTCGAGTGGTTCACCTCCACCGATTTCTTCCCGGTGTGCAATGCCACGCTGCAGGCCGCCATCCGCATACCGCAGGACCTTGCCACGCAGACGCTGCTGCACGAGCGCGGCGGGCGCCATCTCGCGCACCATCCGACGTGGCGGCAATGGCTGGACGAGGTGGGAGTGCGGCAGATCGATGCCACGCGCGGGCCGGCGTTTTCCGAAGCCCTGATGGCGCTGCAAGCGGCCATTGACGGCCAGGGCGTGGCGCTCGGCCAGGGCATCCTCGTCGAATACGACATCGCCGCCGGACGTCTCATGCGCCCGCTGGCGACCGAGGCCTCGCTACGCCTGTCGTACTACCTGATCCATCCGCACCAGGCAGCAGAGCACCCGGGCTTTGCATTGTTCCGTCAATGGCTCGTCGATGAAGTGGCGCGTAGCGGCGGCCGCGCACGCAACCAGACCCCGGCAAGCGAGGTGTTTTGATTTCTTTTTGATTGTGGCGTGGCGGGCGCTCTACACTATTCGTCCCTGGCTGCATTGCGCCGAAGAAGGAGCCCGCCATGAGCTTCCCCCGCCCCGCCAACACCCCGTGGCTCGTCCCGTACCTGACCGTGCGCGACGCATCGGCCGCCATCGGCTTCTATCGCAACGCGTTCGGCTTCGCGGTTCAGGACGAGGTGGACGACCACGGCCGCCCGATCCACGTCGAGATGACGTATCAGAGCGAACTGATGCTGATGTTCGCGCCGGAGGGAGCATTCGGCTCCACCGCCAAGGCGCCGGCCGGCGCGGGTTTCGAATGCCCGCAGAGTTTCCACCTGTATTGCGAAGACGTGGACGCCGTGTACCAGCGCGCGCTGGACCAGGGCGCTGCATCGATCATGGCACCGCACGACGCCTTCTGGGGCGAGCGCTATGCCGCCGTGCGCGACCCCGATGGCTATCGCTGGGGCCTCGCCTGCCGCCGCGCAGCCACGACCTGACACGATTCACCCACGAGGATTGCTTGCATGGGGCTCCCCCGCTTTTTCGTCGAACCACCGCTGGCGCCGCACACCACCGTCACGCTGCCCGAGGCCGTCACGCGGCACATCCACGTGCTGCGGCTGGCCGTTGGCGACGACGTTTGCCTGTTCGACGGCTCGGGCAAGGAGTTCCGCGCCCGGCTCGATGCCATCAAGAAGCGCGACGCCACCGCCAGCCTTACGGATGCCACACAGCCCGACACCGAGGCACGCTACGCCATCACGCTCGCGCAGGGCATCGCCGGTGGCGACAAGATGGACTGGCTGATCGAGAAAGCCGTCGAACTGGGCGTGCAGGCCATCGCCCCGCTGCAGACCGAGCGCGGCGTGGTTCGCCTCTCGGGCGAGCGTGCCGCCAAGCGCGTGCAGCACTGGCAGGCACTGGTGCAGGCCGCCTGCGAGCAAAGCGGCCGCGCCCGCGTGCCGGTGGTCGCGCCGGTCGCCACGCTGCGTGAGTGGCTTGGCGCCAGCAAGTCGACGGACGTGCCGCGCGTGCTGCTGTCACCGCGCGGCACGCAATCGCTCACCGAATGGGCAGTGCAGTCGCGCACGCGCATTGAGGGCAGCGGCATCGTCCTGCTGATTGGCCCAGAAGGCGGGCTCTCGCCGGACGAAGAAGCGCTTGCCGAGGCGGCCGGTTTCTTACCGCTGACACTCGGGCGACGTATTCTCAGAACGGAATCGGCGGCGCTGGTGGCGGTGTCCGCGCTGCATGCCGTGCTTGGCGAGTTCTAAGTTCTGACGACGAAACACTGACCGTTTGATCCCCCCGGCGGGCCTTTCCCCCATTACCCGCCATCGACCAAAGGAGCTTCATCATGGGTCTACTCGATTCGATTCTCGGCGGCGGCAATGACGCCGGCGGCGCGCAATCGTCCTTGCTGGGCAACAAGAAGGTGCTGCTGGCCGTAGGCGTGCTGGCCTACCTGGCGATGAAGCACAAGTCGCAGGGCGCGGGCGATGCAGCCGCGCCGCAAGGGCAGGAAGAACAAGGCGGCGGCCTGTTCGGTTCGCTAGGTGGTTTGCTGGGTGCGGCAGGCGGTGCTGGCACGCTGGGCAGCCTGCTTGGCGGCGCTGGCGGTGGCCTTGGCGGTCTGCTCGGCGGTTTGCTGGGCGGCGGCGGCAATGCAGATCAGGCGGCAATCGGGGGCCTGGGGCCGCTGCAGCAGATCCTGGAGCAAGCCGGCCTGGGCGAACAGGTCAAATCGTGGATCGGCAATGGCCAGAATCTGCCGGTATCGGGCGAGCAGATTACCCAGGCGCTGAGCGGCACGGGTGCGCTGGAGGAGGTATCCAAACTGGCCGCCCACTTCGGCATCAACGAAGGCGACCTTGCCAACCAGCTGGCCGAAGGCCTGCCCGAAGCGGTGAACCACCTCACACCGCAGGAAGCACTCCCGGCCGGACACGCATAATAAAAAAGCCCGCACGTGCGGGCTTTTTCTTATCAATTCCGGTCAATCAACCGGCAACTTCACGCGAACGAATAGAAGACGCGGAACTGCACCTTACGCTCTGCCCAGAACTCGGCAGCATCGCGGAACACATCCAGTAGCACCTCGCGCGCCTCCTTGTCGAACTTCGGCTGGCACGGAAGTCCTTCGAGCACGATCACGAATCCTGGCTGCGGGCCAGCCTTGTAGATCATGTCGGTCAGGCAATCGGCCAGCGCGTCAAAGTTCTTGCCGAAATGCTTTGGGAACAGGAATTCGCGAGCGATCACGTCGAGCACTTCGCTCTTCGTCGTCGCAGCAGCACAGTTGGCGTAGAGGAAATGCTGCCCGAGGCTGGCCGCAGACTCGGCCAGGTCCGCCACACGGAATGCACGGATCGACTGCACGATATTGGGGCGCACCGTCTTGAACAAGTTCATGGCGTCCTCACGAGCCCCGTCGTCCGTCTTGGTAGTGTCCTGCGTCATGATCTTCTGCGGCGGGATGGCCGCGCCCCCGACGCGCGCGCCCCGGGCCTGCATCCCGACCACGCCGTCGTACAGATTCTGCGCCTTGTGCCACGCTTCGCGGGCCACGCGCTCATCGCGTGCGGTGAGCGAGTCGTCCAGCCCAAACATGTTGGTCGTCATCGCTGTATCCGTTGAAAACTGTTGTAGTGATCTTCCGTGTAATAGCAGTCGTTTGCCGCCTGCTGATCGCCGCCGCAAATAATGCGCTTGGCCCCGCGATTACGCGCTCCGCGCGTCCTGACGGTGTACTCGTGGTAGTAACCGCGCCGCTGCATCGGCAAAAGTCGTTCATAGTTGCCGAACGTGATGCCATCTTTCGCATACGGGAACGGCCCGCCCTGCTCAATCAATGCCAGCGTATGCTGCGCCTCTTTGGGCAAGTCGGCGGCGCGAATGGTTCCCGCCGCGACGGCCATGCCGTCAGTGTTCCGCGCGATGGCTTGGGCAGGCAAGCCGGCTCCCGCCAACGCCAGCGTCATTGCCAGGGCGCCGCGCGCCATCGCCTGAGATACGGAGCGACCGACCCATGCTCCAAATCGCTTTGTCATCAGCAAGCCCAAACGGGAGAATCGCGCAGACCGGACAGGTCGACGCAGGTCACAAGCGCAGGTGGGCGCCCCAGAATGTCAGGACGACCGGTTTGCAGCTGAAAGCGAAGCGGCTCGATACCAAAGGGCGTGCGGGGAAATGACAAGTCGGGCGGCTGCCGATGGCGACTTGGGGAATCCTTCCGCCTGCACTCATTGCGCATCAGAAAGAGGGAATCAAACCATGCGTGCGTACGAAAAACCACTTTCTTGCTACTCGCCCGGCCTCGAATCCACCTCATGTGCTCAGAAGCACCCCTTCAGCCCGTAAGGGTACGCTCATCAATGGCAACAATCAACCGGCGGCACAAGTCTGAAGGGTTTTTTGATAGCACACCTGATTAAATTCAAATGTAAGCGCACACACACTTAAGAGTAAAAATAAAGGGGCGCAGCATCGTGCGCCCCTTTTTCAAGCGTTGTGATCAGCGTTGCGCTTGCGCAGCTGCATCCACCACGGTGAGCGCCGTCATGTTGAGGATACGTCGCACGGTGGCGGACGGCGTCAGGATATGCACCGGCTTTTTGGCGCCCAGCAAGATTGGACCGATGGCGATGTTGTTGCCCGCCGCCGTCTTCAGCAGGTTGTAGGCGATGTTGGCCGCATCAATGTTGGGCATGACCAGCAGATTGGCTTCGCCTTCCAGCGTCGAGTCCGGCACCAGGGAGTCGCGCAACTTCGCATCCAGCGCCGCATCGCCGTGCATCTCGCCGTCCACTTCCAGTTGCGGAGCACGTTGGCGCAGGATCGCCAGCGTTTCCCGCATTTTGACGGCAGAAGGCGCTTCCGAAGAGCCGAAGTTCGAATGCGACACAAGCGCGACCTTCGGCTTGATGCCGAAGCGGCACAGTTCTTCGGCGGCCATGATGGTGATTTCAGCCAACTCCTCGGCGGTCGGATCGGTGTTGACGTGCGTGTCGGCCAGGAAAATCTGACGACCGGGCAGCACCAGCCCATTCATGGCGGCGTACACGCGATTCGTGCCGCCGATGACCTGATCGATGTAACGCAGATGCGCTGCCGTATTGCTGACGGTGCCGCAGATCATGCCGTCCGCATCGCCCTTATGGATCATCACGGCGCCGATCAGCGTGGAACGGCGGCGCATTTCCAGCTTGGCGTACTGGGGCGTCACGCCCTTGCGGGCCATCAGCTTGTAGTACGTCTCCCAATATTGACGGAAACGCTCGTCGTGTTCGGGGTTCACCACGGTGAAATCCACGCCCTCGCGCAGGCGCAGGCCGAAGCGCTCGATGCGATGGGCGATCACGCTCGGGCGACCGACCAGGATCGGGCTGGCGAGTTTTTCATCGACCACGATCTGGACGGCGCGCAGCACACGCTCTTCTTCGCCTTCCGCGAAGACGATGCGCTTGTGCTCCATCGGCACCTTGCGGGCCGCCGAGAAGATCGGCTTCATCAGCGTGCCCGAGTGATAGACGAACTGCTGCAGGTGCTGGCGGTAGGCGTCCATGTCTTCGATCGGACGCTGCGCCACCCCCGAGAGCATGGCCGCCTGCGCCACGGCCGGCGCGATCTTGACGATCAGGCGCGGGTCGAACGGCTTCGGGATCAGGTATTCAGGGCCGAAGGAGACATCCTGGATGCCATAGGCCGTGGCGACGATGTCGCTCTGCTCCTGGCGAGCCAGCTCGGCAACGGCGTGCACGGCGGCGACTTCCATCTCACGCGTGATGGTCGTCGCGCCGACGTCGAGCGCGCCCCGGAAGATGAACGGGAAGCACAGGACATTATTGACCTGGTTCGGATAGTCTGTACGGCCGGTGCCCATGATGACGTCCGGACGCACTTCCTTGGCCAGTTCCGGCAGGATTTCGGGATTCGGGTTGGCCAGCGCGAAGATGATCGGCTTGTCGGCCATGCGCTTGACCATGTCCTGCTTCAGCACGCCGGCAGCGGACAGGCCCAGGAAAATATCTGCGGCGTCGATGACTTCGGCCAGCGTCCGCTTATCGGTCTTCTGCGCGAACACGGCCTTGTCCGGATCCATCAGTTCCGCGCGGCCCTCGTAGACCACGCCCGCCAGGTCCGTCACCCAGATGTTCTCGCGCGGCAGGCCAAGGTCGACCAGCAGGTCAAGACACGCCAACGCCGCAGCGCCGGCGCCGGACGCCACCAGCTTGACCTTCTTGATGTCCTTGCCGACCACCTTGAGTGCGTTGGTGATGCCGGCGCCCACCACGATGGCGGTGCCGTGCTGGTCGTCATGGAAGACCGGAATCTTCATGCGCTTGCGCAGTTCGCGCTCGACGAAGAAGCATTCCGGAGCCTTGATGTCTTCCAGGTTGATGCCGCCGAAGGTCGGCTCCAGCGAGGCGATGATGTCAACCAGCTTCTGCGGGTCTTTTTCGTTGATCTCGATGTCAAACACATCGATACCGGCAAACTTCTTGAAGAGACCTGCCTTGCCTTCCATCACTGGCTTCGACGCTTCCGGGCCGATATCGCCCAGACCGAGCACAGCGGTGCCGTTGGTCACCACGGCGACCAGGTTGCCGCGGGCGGTGTAGCGGAAGGAATTGGACACGTCGGCGACGATCTCTTCGCACGCCGCGGCCACGCCGGGCGAGTATGCCAAGGCCAGATCGCGCTGGTTCGACAGCGGCTTGGTCGGCGTTACCGAAATCTTGCCCGGGGTCGGAAACTCGTGATACTCCAGCGCGGCTTTACGCAGGGCGGCGCGCTGCTGCGCCTTGAGTTCTTCGTCCGTGCGGGCGGGCTGTTGAGGCTGGGTATCCACCGTGGTCATGAGGTGTCTCTCTATCGGGTGGTCGGCGCGCGCCGACCGTCGCATCTAGCGGGCCACCGGGAAACCACATGAGGGTCACGGTACGACGGTCCGCCTCCTTGGGCCCGTCATTTTATATAGTGAAAACTGATCTCACAACGGGAATTTGGGTGGGACTGCTATGCGCATTCGCTACAATATTTCACCGTCCTGTCACGGCACCATCGGGCTTGCCCCACTCTTTCCATCCTCGTTGCCGTGTCTACGCCTGCCGAACCCGCCAATTCCGCTGATCAGCCTGCTGAAATGTCAGAATTTGAGCTGATCCGCCGCTATTTCACCAAACCGGCACGCCGCGCCACGCTGGGGGTCGGCGACGACTGCGCGCTGCTCGGACTCCGTCCCGGCTACGAATTGGCCATCTCCACCGACATGCTGGTCGCCGGTCGCCACTTCTTTCCGGATGCGGAGCCGCGCGCACTTGGCCACAAGGCCCTGGCGGTCAACCTGTCGGATCTGGCGGCCATGGGCGCCGAACCGCGCGCGTTTACGTTGGCCGTAGCGCTGCCGGAGGCCAATCCGGCGTGGCTCAAGCCGTTCTCGGAAGGCATGTTGGCACTGGCCGACGCATTCCATTGCGAGTTGATCGGCGGCGACACCACACGTGGGCCGTTGACACTCAGCCTGACCGTGTTCGGGGACGTCCCCGCCGCTGCGGCGCTACGCCGCGACGCCGCCCGCCCTGGCGATGATCTGTGGGTCTCCGGGACGGTCGGCGACGCACGCCTTGCCCTCGGCGCCCTTCGCGGCGAATGGGCACTGACGCCCGAAGCGCTCGCGCAGGTCCAGCCACGCATGGATACGCCCACCCCGCGCGTCGCCCTCGGCTTGGCATTGCGCGGTATCGCCCGGGCGGCGCTCGACATTTCCGATGGCTTGCTGGGCGATCTGGGACACATCCTCACGCAATCGCACGTCGGAGCGACCGTCGAAGTCGAACGCGTGCCGCGCTCGCCGACGCTGGCTGCGCAACCGCTGGACCACCAGTTGCAATGCGCGCTGGCCGGCGGCGACGATTACGAACTCTGCTTTACCGCTCCGGCCGGCGCGCGCGAGGCCGTGCTCGCGGCTGGCCAGCGGGCCGGCGTGGCGGTGACGCGCATCGGCCACATCGATGCCGTGCCGGGCCTGCGCCTGGTGGACGCGCAGGGCGCACCCATCACGTTCACGCACGGCAGCTTCGATCATTTTTCTTCCTCGCCATGATGTCTTCCGCACCGTTCCCGCCGTCGACCCCACCGAGCCAGCCCGAGACCGTGACCCTCGATGCCGGGCAGACCGCGCAGGTGCGCCGTCCGACGGCACGCTTCATGTTCGGCCACCCGGCACGCATTCTGGCCCTGGGCTTCGGTTCAGGGCTTTCACCGCTGATGCCTGGTACGGTGGGAACCCTGTATGCCTGGCTGGTCTACGTGGTGTTCGCGCGCTGGATCAGCGGGCCAGCGTGGCTGATGATCGCAGCGGTCGGCTTCGTGATCGGCATCTGGGCGTGCGCCCGCACGGCGCGCGACCTTGGCGTCGCCGACCACGGCGCCATGGTGTGGGATGAGATGGTCGCGTTCTGGCTGGTGCTGGCGTTCGTCACGCCGACCACGCTCGGCGGCCAGTTTGCCGCGTTCCTGTGGTTCCGGTTTTTCGACATGGTCAAGCCCGCCCCGATTCGCTATTACGACCGCACGCTCAAAGGCTTCGGCGTACGCGGGGGTTACGGCGTGATGGTCGACGATATCCTGGCTGCGTTCTACACGCTGCTCGTTTTTGCGCTGTGGCGCTCGATTTGACGTCAGAAGGTTCGAAGGTATTGCAATGGCTGAATCCCGCGCGCTGGCCCAATTGGCCGAACTCGTTGCCGACACGCTTCACAAGCGCAGCCTGATGATGGCGGCCGCCGAATCCTGCACGGGCGGGCTGGTGTCCGCCGCCATCACCGACGTGCCGGGCTCCTCTGCGTGGTTCGAGCGCGGGTTCGTCGTGTATTCCAACGAAGCAAAATCCCAGATGCTGGGGGTACCAGCCGCGCTGATCCGCGAGCACGGCGCGGTGAGCGAACCCGTGGCACACGCGATGGCAGAAGGCGCGGTGCTCAACAGCCGCGCGCAGGTAGCGCTGGCGATCACCGGTGTGGCAGGGCCGACCGGCGGCACACCTGACAAGCCGGTCGGCATGGTGTGTTTCGGGTGGAGCAACCGCCTGCAGACGCAGGTGGAGACACGCCAGTTCAAAGGCGACCGCAAGCAGGTCCGCCTGCAGGCCGCCGAGCATGCACTGCGCGGCTTGCTCGACTTCCTCGCGACCGCCGAATCCTAGGCGGCGCGCTCGCTGGGGTGGTCCGGCTGGCGACGCTCCTCGTGCTCGTGCTCCGGCTGGTGCTCATGATCGTGCTCGTGTCGGCGATCGCGATCGTGATCACGGCGCGTCGTCTCGTGCTCGTGGGTGTCGTCGCGTTCCTTCTCGAGCTTGCGGTTCGGATCCTGGCCAGTCGCCTCGCGCCGGATGCTGGCGGCGGGATGGTGCAGATGCGGGGTCATGGCGTCCTCGCTGTGACGGCGACCGGACCAGCGCGGCTCAGTCGCGGAACAGGTTGATCTGGTCGCGCGTGGCTTGGGCAACACGGCGAGCGGCATCGGCGAAATCGCTGTCAGTGCTGGCGTAGAGAATGGCCCGCGACGAGTTGATCATCATGCCGGTGCCATCCGCGGTACGGCCCGCGCGCACGGTCGCCTCGATGTCGCCACCCTGGGCGCCGATACCGGGAATCAGCAGCGGCATGTCGCCGACGATCTCGCGTACCTTGGCAATTTCCTGCGGGAAGGTCGCGCCCACCACCAAGCCCATCTGGCCGCTGGTGTTCCACACGTCGCGCGCACGCTCAGCCACCACCTGATAGACGGGGCGACCGCCGGTTTCGAGGAATTGCACATCGCTGCCACCCGCGTTGGACGTGCGGCAGAGCACGATCACGCCCTTGTCGGCGTGCGCGAGGTACGGCTGCATCGAATCGAACCC
>JAGWNU010000370.1 GCA_028871175.1 Burkholderiaceae bacterium
GTCGAGTATTCGCGCTCGAAGATCAGGAAGACCAGCAGCCACGCGCCGAGCAGGCCGTAGCGCGTGAGCGGTACGGTCACATCGCGCGTGGTACGGGCGCGGCTGGCACCGACCGATCGTGCGGCTTCTTCCAGCTCCGGACCGACTTGCAGCAACGCGGCCGAGATCAGGCGCAGCCCATAGGCCAGCCACACCACCGTGTAGGCGATCCACACGCTGAAGATCGTGCTGCGCAGGTCGCGCAGGCTCGGCACGACGTTTTCGATGATCCAGTTGGCAAACGGCAAGCCGCTGTCGGTCAGGCCGGTCTCGATCCAGTTCGGCACGAACAGGAACACCCACAGGAAGGCCAGGCCAGCCAGCAGACCCGGGATCGCGCGCGGCACCAGCACGCTGTAATCGAGGAAGCGCGTCCAGCCATCGGGCTTGCGGTGCATCGCCAGGCCGATGAACGTATAGCAGGCCACTGCGATGGCGCCGCCAATGACGCCGATCAGCACCGTGTTGACGATGGCGCGCAGGAACTGCGGCTGCTCGAAGATCTGCTGGAACGCCGTGGTGGAGAAGGCTTCGACCAGCGACACGCCTTCACCCCAGTTCGACACGAAGGCGCGCAGCGCGATACCCGAGAGCGGCACCACGACCGTCACGAAGAACCACAGCACGACCACTGCCCATGCGGGCCAGCGCCATGTGCCCAGCGGCAGGGGGCGGCTACGCGTGACCTTGCCCTTGACGGTGACAAAGCGGTTGGCCGACTTCAGCATGTAGCGTTGCAGCAGCACCAGCGGGAACGTCACCATCACGAGGCAGACCGCCACGGCCGCCATCAGGTGATAGGCCGGCGTGCCGAGCTTGTTTGTCAGCTTGTATAGATACGTTGCCAGCACCAGGTGACCTTCCGGATCGCCCAGCACGAGCACCAGGCCGAACACCTCGAAGCCCAGGAACGTCACCAGCACGGCTGCGTACAGCAAGGCAGGGCGCACCATCGGCAGGCTCACGTTCAGCGCCACCGACAGCGGCGATGCCCCCGCGATCCGCGCGGCTTCTTCCACATCCGAACCCAGGCTGCGCAGCGCCGACGAGACATACAGATACACGTGCGGCACGTGCGTCAGGCCGGCAATGATGATGATGCTGGTGAACGAATACACGTTCCAAGGCGCACCGCCAAACAGGCTCTTGAACCACACGGTGTAGAAGCCCACCGGTCCGGCGGACACCACGTAGCCGAACGCCAGTACCATGGGCGAGACGAACACCGGAATCATCAGCAACGGTTCGAGAATGCGGCGGCCCGGCAGG